>CADBNX010000024.1 GCA_902796115.1 uncultured Eubacteriales bacterium | reverse complement strand
GTCTTGCCAGCGGCCCGGGCAGGTGATGGGCGGCGAGGTAATCCACGCGCTCGATATCTTCATCCCGGGAGAAGCTGCGCCATTTCCGGATGCAGATGAAGCCGATGGTGAACATGATCACCGCGCGGCAGACCGTGGTGAACTGGATGGAATAGAATTCCTGCATCCACAGAAAGCGGATCGGGGTGTCGCCGGTGAAGGAAGTGATCCAGGTGCCGCACATCAGCCCCAGGAAAGCGAAGGCGTTGCAGCCGACGGCGTGGAAGGCGAGGTGCGCGGTGCGGTGATCCTCCGGCAGGTTCATATACAGGACGTTGGCGTAGGAGAGGTTCAGGCAGACGCTCAGGAAATTTTGGATCAGCCCGAACGGCACGTACATCCAGGTGTGCCCGGGCGTCATGCAGAAAAAGACCAGCTCCGTCGGGAACCACAGCAGCACGCCGATCCCGAAGGTCTTGATCCAGGAAAAGCGGCTCAGCACGCGGTTCCAGAAGGGGGAGAACAGAAGCAGCAGGAAGGTGTAGGAAAAGCTCATCGCGTTGATCAGCGTATAGCTGAAATGCATGTGATTGAGCAGATGCACGGCCCAGATGCCGCTGTTGAGGTAGGCGTTGAAGTTCCAGGCGAAGATCAGCAGCAGGCAGAGGAAATATTTGCGGTGCTTGACAGGCTCCGTAAATACCTGGCGCAGCTTCAGCCGGGGCTGCTTCGGGGTGGGCTGCTCCTTGGCCAGGGCCTGACAGAGGATATCCACCACGACCAGGGCGTAACCGATGTAGCGGAAGCGCAGGATGATTTCCCCGCTGCCCTTGTCCACCAGGATGCCGCAGAGGAAAAGCGTGATATTGGCGATCAGGTTGGCGGTGATGTGGTTCAGGGTGATATACCGGGTGCGCTGCGTGTTGTCATCCGGATAGAACGCGTAAAACCAGGCGGTCAGTCCGGGGGAGAACACGGCCCAGAACGCGTACGCCACAAAGATGATCAGGCACAGGCACACGATGCGCGCCTGGGTTTCGTGCACAATGAGCGGCATCACCGTGACGCCGAGCACATACAGCGTATAAAAAATCAGCTTGGCGATGAGCAGCACCCGCTTGGGATGCTCAAAACGTTCCAGCACGGAGGAGGAAAAAATGCTGAAACAGCTCGCGATATAGGGGATGAAGCTGACGATGCCGACCCCCGTGATCGGGATCTCGTAATAGGTGAGGAACCCGGTATAGAAAATGCCGGTGATAAACACATTGAACACCGCGACGATCATGCCGGAAATCAGCGAGATCAGGCGGCCTTTTTTCATATCAGTGTCCCGGCCGTAAATTCCGGAGTAGGGGAGGAACAGACGGGCGGCGCGCTCACGCAGCATTACGTTCACCTCACTTCGTCCGCGGGGCGGACCGGAAATTCCTTCTTTTATTATATGCGCCGACGCGAAAAAAGGCAAGAGGGAACAGGACCGCGCTGAAGCGCGGAGTGTGCAGGAGGGATCAGGGACCGGGCCGTAACTGGGAGCGGGGCTGATGAAAAGAGCGGAACGCGCGGCAGAGTCATGGATCCGCCGGTTCCCCGGGCGGAAGAATATGTGTCAAAAAGAATCATATGATGAAAAGCACAGACAAGCACAAAATTTTTTTCACGGATACTTGCATTACATGGCTCTTTATGGTATCATAAATCCGGCCTCGGGATTATAGCTCAGTTGGCTAGAGCGCCACGTTGACATCGTGGAGGTCATAGGTTCGAGCCCTACTAATCCCACCAAAGCAAAGAGCCCCTATACGGGGCTCTTTGCTTTGATCAGATTCAATAAGCTCCGTACCTGTGACCGGAACGATCGCGAAGCGAGACGGATGAGGTAACGGCCGCCGGCCGCGGCGGATTCCCAGCCCCATGGGCAGCGTGATCCTTTGCTTTGCTCGGGTTGGGAGAAGAGGACAGACAACAGGTCGTCGAAAAAAGATCAATCGTTCCAGGCACTCTTCACTTTTCACTTTTCTCTCTTCACTCCGTGCTTCAGCGCGGTATTGCCTGTCGCCTATTGTCTTTCAGGCTGTTTCGGGTATAATAAACGCGGGAAGGATCGTTCCCGCGGCCGCGCGGGTCGGCCCGCGTACCGGTTTTGATTTGTCAGTTTACGGATCCGGGGGTCTGTTCATGAAAAAGACTGCTGTATTGCTTTCGCTGCTCATCGTGTGCTTTTTGACGGCGCCGTGCTCCGGAACCGCGTCAGGCGGGGAGAAGGCCGTGACCGAGGCGTCCGTCTCCGGGCCGGACGTGACCGCGGCTTTCCCGGTCGCCGATGCGCGGGACGTATGGATCGAAAACGAAAGCGCGAGGGAGCTTACCTTTGCAAAGGACGCGCCGTCCGGCCGCCTGAAGGCATATATCGTGGGCGATGCCTCAGCGCGCGTGCGCATGGTGCTCACGGCGTCGGACGATCCGTGGAATACGGTGTGCAGCCTGGGAAGCGGCGAATGTCCGTATGAGATGGCGGACCTGGTGAATGAACAGCGAAGCGCGTATGTGCTGGACGTGCCGATGCCCGGCGCGCAGGACGATTGTTTTTACGTACGCGTCCGCCTGTCGGCGCGGGACGGGGACGATCCGGACGCGATCGACGTGTATCTGATATCGCACGAGGGACTGCTGGACGCGCTGCGCGGCGAGCTAAGCGCGGACGGATGGGAACAGAGCGGGGCGGAAAGCCGGGAAACCGCCGAACAGGAGGCGCCGGGGGCTTATGTGCTGTACGCGGTCGATCAGCGGGGCGAGGCGGTCCCGGGCGTGTTTGTCACGTTCTGTACGGATTTGGCGTGCGTGCCGGCGCAGTCCGACGAAAACGGCGTGATCACCTTTGCGGGCGCGCCGGAAAACTATCACGTGCAGCTGATCCGGGTGCCGGAAGGGTACGGCTTTGATCCGGATTTCGAACTGGAAACCGGCAGTGCTTACGGGGAATGGCAGCTGCGCATCCGGAAGGAGCGGGCAGGGGAAGAAGTCCGGTGAAATAACGGAAGCGATCCCTCCCGCGGCGCGTCTCGCCTGAGCAGGGATTCCGGGATCTTCTGCCGGAAGCGCGTGACGCATTATGTATAAATATGAATGCTACTGTATAATTTATTGTTTTTATCCTGTACATATGCATATTTATGCTTGACAGGTGAATATTTCGGGCGATATACTGTGCGCATTCCAAGCGAAAGGATGTGCGGAGTATGAAGTATGCAAAGAGACTGATCGGGCTGATCCTGATCCTGACGGTGTGCCTGAGCGCGATGGGCGCTC
>CADBNX010000023.1 GCA_902796115.1 uncultured Eubacteriales bacterium | reverse complement strand
TCATAAAGTACACGGTTGACCCCGGGAACCTCGTGTGTGATGCGTTCCGTGATACGATTCAGCACCGGCCAGGGGATTTCTTCCACGGTGGCACTCATGGCGTCACGGGTATTCACGGCACGGAGCACGACCGGCCAGTCCCACGAACGCAGGCCATCCTTCACACCGGTGGACTTGAAATCCGGAACGATGGTGAAAAACTGCCATACATGGCGGCTGAGGCCGGCTTTCTCGAATTCTTCTCTGAGGATCGCGTCGGATTCCCGCACCGCAGCAAGGCGTTCGCGGGTGATGGCGCCCACACAGCGCACTCCCAGGCCGGGGCCGGGGAAGGGCTGACGGTATACCATTTCATCCGGGAGGCCCAGTTCCTTTCCGACCACACGGACTTCGTCCTTGAAGAGGAATTTGACAGGCTCCACCAGTTCAAAATGCACGTCCTTCGGCAATCCGCCCACGTTATGGTGCGATTTGACAGGACCCGATTCCAGGATATCCGGATAAATAGTGCCCTGGGCAAGGAAGGAGATGCCGCTGAGTTTGGCGGATTCCTCTTCGAAAACGCGGATGAATTCTTCGCCGATGATTTTCCGCTTCTTTTCCGGATCCGCGACGCCCGCCAGCTTGTCCAGGAAGCGATCCGTGGCATCGATGTAAATGAGGTTGGCGCCAAGCTGTTTTTTGAATACGCTGATGACCTGTTCGCTTTCTCCCTTGCGCATCAGGCCGTGATTGACGTGGATGCAGGTAAGCTGGGTGCCGACGGCTTTGATCAGGAGCGCGGCGACGACGGAGGAATCCACTCCGCCGGAGAGTGCCAGAAGCACTTTTCCGTTTCCGATCTGCTTTCGGAGGAGGGTTACCTGTTCCTCAACAAAGGCTTTCGCCGCTTCGGAAGTCTCAATGCGCTTCATGCTTTCGGGGCGTACGTTGCTGTTTTCCATAGCTTTTCTCCTTATTCTTCAACCGATTCTGCAAGCTCGATCTGACGGGAGCGGTTCAGCTTTTCACAGATGCCGACAAACACATCGAGCGGCACGTTGTTCATCTGCTTGCCGCCGCGGATATTGACGGATACTGTGCCTTCCTCCGCTTCCTTATCACCCAGCACCAGGATATAGGGATCGTGGAATTTGCGGTACGCTTTGATTTTTTCTTTCATGTTCTTATCCGCGTAATCCACTTCCACACGGATATCGTGATCCATCAGTTCATTCACGACTTTTTTCGCGTAATCGTTATGCTCCGGACGGATCGGGACTACAGCGACCTGCATGGGGGAGAGCCAGAAGGGGAAAGAAGCCTTGAAATTCTCGATGATAATGCCGATGAAGCGTTCGAAGGAACCGAGGATGGCGCGATGGATCATGACCGGGCGTTTCCGGGTGCCGTCAGCCGCCTGGTATTCCAGATCGAAATTCAGCGGCAGCTGGAAATCAAGCTGAATGGTGCCCATCTGCCATTCACGGCCGATGCAGTCCTTCATTTTCAGGTCGATCTTCGGACCGTAGAATGCGCCGTCGCCTTCGTTGATTTCGTAGTTGCCTTCGCCGTAGCGCTTGTCCAGAATGCTCTTCAGGGACGCTTCGGCTTTATTCCAAAGTTCGATATCGCCCATGTAATCTTCCGGACGCGTGGAAAGCTCCGCCACATAGGTCAGACCGAAAGTGCCGTAGATTTCACCGGCGATCTGCAGGATATCCGCGATCTCATCTTCGATCTGGTCTTCGGTAAGCAGGGTGTGGTCGTCGTCCTGCCGGAACATCTGCACGCGGAAGAGGCCGTTGAGCTCGCCGGATTTTTCCTTGCGGTGGATGACGTCCGTTTCGGAGAAGCGGATGGGCAGATCCTTGTAGGAACGTGCCTGGCTCTGATACACTTTGATCGCGTTCGGGCAGTTCATCGGTTTGCAGGCGTATTCCACCTCGCCGTCCGGATTGTGGATCAGGAACATGTTATTGACATAGTGTCCCCAGTGTCCGGAGGTTTCCCACAGCTGTCTTGAATTGATGATGGGGCCGGAGATTTCCTGATACCCGTGGCGCACGTGCAGCTTGCGCCAGTAGGAGAGGATGGCGTTGAACATGTTCCAGCCGCGGGGGAGAAAGTAGGGCATGCCGGGCGCGGTTTCGTCGATCATGAAAAGCTCCTGTTCCTTGCCGAGCTTGCGGTGGTCGCGTTCCAGCGCTTCCTTGATGAGCTGCAGGTGTTCTTTCAGCGCCTGCTTGTCCTCGAACGCGTACACATACACGCGCTGCAGCTGATCCCTCTTTTCGTCTCCGCGCCAGTAGGAACCGGAAACCGCTTTGATCTGGAAGGCGGCGTTCATCAGTTCCTGGCTGTTCGCGATATGCGGCCCGCGGCACAGGTCGATAAAATCGGCGCCCGTGCGGTAAACCGTGATTTTCTCCTCCTCCGGCATGTCGTCGATCAGTTCCAGCTTGAACTTCTGTCCGGCAAAGAGGGCTTTGGCTTCTTCACGGGAAACTTCCTGCACCGTCCAGTCTTCCCGGCGGCGGATGATTTCGTGCATTTTTTCCTCGATGGTTTTGAAATCATCTGCGGTGATATTTTTCGGGAGCAGGAAATCGTAATAGAAACCGTCCGCGATCTGCGGTCCGATGGCGTACAGCACGCTGTCTCTGCCGAACAGCTCCAGCACGGCTTTGGCCAGGATGTGCGCGAGAGAATGGCGGTAAACCTGGGAATAGAATGCTCGGTACTCTTCTTTGTTCATGGATTGATCCTCCTGTGTTTTTTGTGCGTCGGCCGGAAGGAATTGAAAAACCCCTGCTGGCACGATGCCGGCAAGGGACGTTTTCACGCGGTTCCACCCTTATTGCCGCGTTTTACGCGGCCGCTCATTCAGACGGTAACGGTGTCGGCCGTGCCTGTTCTCAGGCCTCTCCGGGGCGGTCTTCCATTCTGCTTCAGCAGGATGCTCGCAGCAAACGCATCCCTCTCTGCGATGAAGCCGGGAATGTACTCTTCCCCTTCCTCGATTTCTCGACTATCATACCGCAATCGGCGGATTTTGTAAAGCGGAAAATAAAACAGTCGGATCGAATCGGAATGGGAGAACCGGAACAGGTCATGGATACCGACATCGAAGTGGTGACGCAGGAGACTGATGAGCAGTAGCCTGTGCAGGATAGTTCAAAACAGAAGCGTGATCAGGAACGCCAATAAAAAACTCCCGGCTGGGTTTTGAGAGACCCGCCGGGGAGTACGTCAAACCGGAATTGCCGCGCTGCTTCGTGTCTTCATATAACGGCTTTCTCGGATTCTGTCAGAAGTCGTTATTGCCCTGAAGATCTCGTGATTTGTTGGATTTCTAATCTTCAGTTCCATCAGCAACCATAATGGCTGCAAGATTTGGCGGACGACGATGCAAAGAAAGGCGTAAGGTCAGATATACCACACCGGGATTTGGAACAGATTATCTCTAAGCATCCCAGGAGCAG
>CADBNX010000022.1 GCA_902796115.1 uncultured Eubacteriales bacterium | reverse complement strand
GTCAGTACCGTGGAGTTGAACACCAGATCCGTGATGACCGGGATCCTGTCTTCGTTTTCTTCCGGTTCGTACCGGAAGAGGACAAAAGCGTCGTCCTTTTCGGGATAGATCTGCGGCGTGGAAGCGGCGTGGGTGCTCAGGATATACGCGTACGCCTCCCGCAGCGTGACCTCTCCGTCCCGGTTGCTGTCCGCCGGGGACCAGGGCGCGGCTGGCTGCAGGGAGGAGAGCACCGTCGCGAAGTAGCTGGCGCCGTACTGAATATTCGGGTCTCCGTCTTCGTCCGAACGCCAGTACCAGCTTTCCTCGCTGCCGCCGGACGAACAGAGCACCTTGTAATCGGGACCGGAAAACAGTGCCTTTTCCCCCGGAAGGGAGGAAAGCCCTTTTCCGATGAACGCGCCGGAATGGCACGCGTCCAGGATCAGCAGCTTGACGCCGGGAACGAGGTCCAGCATGTCCCTGAGCCTTGCGGCGCTGAGCTTTTCTTCCGCCTGCCCGTCGCTGAGCAGCAGGGAAGCGTCCCCGGCCGTTTTGCCGGGAAGCCCGTGGGTGCTGATGTAGATGACGGATACGTCCTCTTCGGCGGCTTCCGCGAAGGTCCCGCGCACCAGCGCTTCAAAGCCGTCCGCGGAAGAAACGGTATTGATCGCTGTTTCGATCACGCTGTATCCGCGTATGTCCCCTGCGAGCAGACGGGACAGCAGCTGCACGTTGCTCTCCGCCGAAGGCGCGGTGGAAGGACGGGATACGAAATAGTCGCAGCTGACAAGCAGCGCGCGCAGTTTTCCTTCCGCTTTGGCCGGAGCCGCACACAGAAGAACAAGCGCAGAAAAGACAAACAGGCCGAACACAAATCCGAACAGATGTCTTTTCATGCGCTTATCCTTTCCAAAGATGCCCGGGTCCGATGTGCCGCGGGAATGCCTTTACAGGATGATTTCGCGGTGGGTTTCCGCGGAGTCGTAAATCGCCTGCATCATTTTCGCGGTGATCGCGACCGTATCCACATCGCTGGGCAGCTTTTCTCCGGTGTTCACGCTGCGCAGGAAGGAATTGATTTCATTTTCGAACATATTGGTTTTGACGAATTCCGGCGTCACTTCCGTAAGCGCGCCGTCTTCGGTGCCGTAGAAGGTAAAGTCGCCGCCGTAGGTCAGATGAATGCCGCCCTTGTCACCCATGAACTCGATGTACTGGTGATCTTTGTTCTTGACGTTTTCCGCCCACGCGCCGTTGACGGTGATGACGGGGCCCTCGGTGCGGATCAGCGCGGTCACGGAATCATCCACGTCATAGGTGCCGTTCAGATCCTTGGTGTTTTCCGCCCACATGCCGGTGTACACGTAATTGGCCATGTCCCTGCCCAGCTTGCAGAAGGTTTCGCCGGATACGGTGAGGGGCTTCGGATCGCCGGTGCAGTACATGACGATGTCCAGATAATGTACGCCCCAGTCGATCAGCGCGCCGCCGCCCGCGATGGCCTTGGTCGTGAACGCGCCGCCGAGCCCCGGAATGGAGCGATGCGCGCGGAAGGATACGTAGACGTGATAGATTTCCCCGAGCTTCCCGTCGTCGATGTATTTTTTGATGCGGCGGACGCTGTCGTTGAAGCGGTTTACCACGCCGATGTACAGCAGTTTTCCGGTTTCTTTTTTGGCCTGCTGCATCCGGATGACTTCGTCATAGGTGCGGCCGGCGGGCTTTTCGCACAGCACGTGCTTGCCGGCGTGCAGCGCGTCGATGGCGATCTGGGCATGCATATAGTTCGGAGTGCAGATGGAAACCGCTTTTACCTCCGGATCCTTCAGCACGTCATGGTAATCCGTCACAGCGGTGCCGCAGCCGTATTTTTCCACGGCTGCCTGAGCGCGTTCCGGAATGATATCGCAGAAATACTTGATTTCCGCTTCTTCATTCTTCATATAGGCGGGGATGTGCGCGGCATTTGCGATGGTGCCGCAGCCGATGACTGCAACGACGGTTTTCATGAACCTGACCTCCTGAAAAAATGTAATATGGTGAATGCGCAATGCGCAGACCGCACGGGACAAATCAGATATTTGTGAAGAAGGGCGCGCCGTCCTGCCCGCACAGGATGCCGTTTTCGTTGAAATGAAGCGGGATGGGGGCGGCGGAGTGCATGTATTTCATGATATCGTCCAGACGGATGCTGTCCTGGAAGGAGAGCAGCGTAAACGCGACGCCGTGGCGTTTCGCGCGCCCGGTCCGGCCGATGCGGTGCAGGTAATACTCGTTTTCGCCGGGAAGGTCGTAATTGATCACCGCTTCCACGTCGAACACGTCGATCCCCCGGGCCGCCACGTCCGTACAGACCAGGATGGGAAAGCGCCCTTTTTTGAAATCGCTCATGATGCGGCTGCGGGTATTCTGCGGAATATCGCCGTGCAGCGCTTCCGACGGATACCCCTCCCGGGTGAGGCGGTCGTTGAGCCTGCGCGCCATGTCCCGGGTGTTGGTGAAAATCATCACCCGGTGATACTCGTCCGAATCGAGCAGATACAGCAGCCGGTCCGTTTTATCCGCGCGTTCGGCGGGAATGACATACTGCGTGATATCGGGCTTGTTTTCCTCCACCGCGCGGATCGTGATCTGCGCGGGATCGTGCTGGTATTTCCAGGATATGGTCATGACATCCTGGCTGGTGGTGGCGGAAAACATCACGAACTGCCTGGAGGGGGGCACGGCTTCGATGATACGGGTGACATCCTTGATGAACCCCATGTTCAGCATTTCATCGGCCTCGTCCAGCACCAGGGTATGCACGCTGTCCAGCCGTACGGCGCCGCGCTTCATCATATCCAGCAGCCGCCCGGGCGTGGCGATGAGGATCTGCGGCTTTTTCTTCAGCTTATCCATCTGGCGCGCGATGGGCTGCCCGCCGTAGAGTACGCAGATGCGCACCTCGGGAATAAAAACGGCCAGCCGGGAGATTTCCTCGCCGATCTGCATGGCAAGTTCCCTGGTGGGAGCCAGCACTACCTCCTGGACCCGCTGGTCGTGCAGGGAAATGTATTCCAGCATCGGGATGCCGAACGCAAGAGTTTTGCCGGTGCCCGTCGGCGCGATGGCGATGATGTCGCTTCCCCGCATCATGACGGGTATGGTTTCGCGCTGTACCGGCGTGGTTTCCGTAAAGCCCATTTTCCGGACCGCGTCACGGATTTCGCCGCTCAAATCCAGGGAAAGAAAATCGTTTGCTTCGCTCAAAACACGGATTACCTCGCAATCGCGTCAGGGATGTTCCGGAACGGGATCAGGGCCGTTTTCCGGATCGTTCCCGTGCGGAAGGGGGGAAAAAACC
>CADBNX010000021.1 GCA_902796115.1 uncultured Eubacteriales bacterium | reverse complement strand
AGGTGAGCGCCCGCAGTGCGATAACCTCATCCGTCAGCCCTGCGGGCTGCCACCTTCCCCATGGGGGAAGGCTGTGAACCGCGGTCGTGGGACGGAGGGTGCGGGAGGTACGGGTACCTCCCGCATACAGCTCAGCCTAAGGCTGAGCTGTAACGGACAGGAAAGCGGATTTACGCTTCCCCGTACGCGCCGTTTCTCAGCCATGCGGCGATACGGCTTTCCCAGTCCTTTCCCGCGGAAGCGTAATCGATCAGCACGGCTGTACGATCCTCAAGCGCCGCAGCCGCTCTGATCCGGAAAGCGGGCGGAAAGGGTTCGGACGGAGCGGCTGACACGGCGGCAAGCTGCGTGATGTTTTCCGGAAGGGGCAGGTCAGCCGGGCAGCCGAGCGATTCGTCGAGGGCCAGGACCAGCGGACCGCGGCACAGCGCGAAGAAGGGGGCCTGCCGGGACGGCACGCCGTACGCTTCCGGTCCGATGCGGCGCAGCGGCATGGGCAGATCAAGAACGACGCTGTCTTCCGGCTGCCAGAGCCTTTCGATGCGGCAAAAACCGTTTTCGGGCGAAAAATCAAAAGGCCGGCCGTTTACGGATACGGCTGCGGAAGCGCACCAGGAAGGGATGCGCAGGAAAAGTGAAAAGGTTTCCGCGTGCCTGGGCGACAGCGTGAGCGTGATATGCCCCGCCGCCGGGTAACCGGAAGCGACGCGGATCAGCACCTGCTGACCGTCCGGACCAAAGCACTGCGCGCATCCGGGTTCATAGTTCAGGACGGCGGGTCCCTGCGCCGCCTGCATCACGGCGGAGGTACAGGCAAGCCCCGGCCCCGCGGCGCCGATGGCCGCGCAGCATCCGTAATAGGTGCCGTTTTTCATCAGCTTCAGTCCGCCCACCATTCTGCCGCGCGTGCCCGGCAGAATGGGACTGTAGCTGTCAAAGGGAAGACCGTGCGGCAGGAAAGGACCCTCCGGAAGGGAAACATGCGGACGGCGGTAAGAAGTGTTCAGGGCACCGAGCAGGGCGTTATAGGCCGAACGCTCCATTTCGTCCGCAAAGAACGCGTCCCCCGTCAGGCAGAGCAGCTGGTGGCACAGCTTCATCCATGTGACAGTCACGCAGGTTTCCTGTATGATGCCTTTCTCCGATGGATCCAGCTGGCGGACGGCGGAATGATCGAAGAGTTCGTGCGTGCATCCGCAGCATCCGATGAGCGTGACATCCGTGGCGGCGACCCTCCGCGCGAATCTCTCCGCGGCCCTGAGCCATTTTTCATTCTCCGTGACCCGGGCGTATTCCAGCAGACCTTCGAAGCAGGACATCATCTCATAGGCTTTTGTGACGGGGTACTGATACGGAGAAAGCCTGTTTTCATAAGCCAGCTCAAAGATATTGCCCTTGCCGCATCCGCCGCGTTCGACGATATACGCGGCGAAGTCCAGATAGCGCCGCTCGCCGGTCAGGGTATACAGACGCACGATCGGTTCCAGCAGGGAAGAGGAGTTCAATCCTGCCCAGTGATCCGTGGCTTCGTTGATTTCGGTCTTTCCCTCCCGCGCCGGTCCGATATGCGCCAGGATACAGTCCGCCTGACGCTTCATGGAGTAAAGGATTTCCGCTTTGAGCTGCTCCGACGGACAGATCTCATAAAAATACTGCATGCCGAGCAGTACGTATTTGCGGCCCCAAAGGTCCCAGCCGTGAAATTCCGCTTCACGGCTGTAGGAAGAGAGACGGCCGTCCGCTTCCTGCCGGAGAAGCATGGCGCGGACGGTTTTTTCCATTTGGGTGTACAGCGCGGGATTCATGGTGCGCGCATACACAAAGCAGGCGCCGCGCATCATTTTTCCCCAGTATTCGCAGCGCCAGCCGTGATCCGCGTCATCCACACCCCCCGAGGAGAACTGCTCCTCGAAAAGCGTCCAGAGGGAAGCGTCAAGCAGCTGCTCCTTTTCGATGAATACGGCCGCCCCGTACAGCGCTCCCTCCGGGCGCACCGCGCCGGCGGGAAGCGGGAAAAGCCGGTCGCTCTTCCGCCGCGGCGCCATCGCCGAGGCGGAAGGGCAGAGCGTTGTCAGAATATCAGACATGAATCAAACCTCCGACGGAATCGGATCACAGCCGATAGGGACCGACTGCTTCATCCTTTTTCAGCATCCATTTGCCGTCCGTGAAATCGGGGATCGCAACGGGCATGCTTCCGTTGGCGATGCTCTGTTCACTCAGCGCGGTGATGACCATCAGCGCCGCGGTATCATAAACGTCGATGGGGAAGGGAGTGTCCTGCTGTACGGCTTCCAGGAAAGCGCGCAGCGCCAGATAATCCATACCGCCGTGTCCGCCGCGCATGCCGTACTCGCGGTAATCCTTCCACAGCTGCGGACGGTATTCTTCCATATACTTTTCATCGCTTTCCCAGCTGTGGCTCCAGTCCTCTTTCCGCTGCGGGGTGATGCCATCCAGGTGGATGGAACGGTTGTCTTCCATCCAGATCCCTTTTGTGCCCTGGATTCTGCCGCCGCGGGAATAGGGACGGGGCAGGGTGCAGTCATGGGTGAGCAGGATGGTTTCTCCGCCCGCGCACTTGATGATGGTGTTGACGATATCGCCTTCGTTGAAATGAAGATCGACGAGCGGCGTGCCCGCGCGGTTCTTCTCAAGCCAGGCATGCAGGCCGGCCGCCTTGCTCGCCATGGATACGAGGGATACCATGCGGTTGCCGTGGCCGATGTTCAGATATTTGAATATGGGTCCAAGCTCATGCGTGGGATAGAGCTCGCCGCAGCGGTGCAGAAAATTGTGCTGGCGGTAGTGGCGCTTCAGATCTCCGTTTCCGATTTCGTCGCGCAGATCGTGTTCGTAGCCGCCCTGGCAGTGCACCAGCTCGCCGAAAACTCCCTGCCGCACCATATTCAGCAGGGTCATTTCCACCTCGCCGTAGCAGCAGTTTTCAAGCAACATGCAGCCTTTGCCGGTGGCCTTGGACGTCTGAACCAGATCCCGGCATTCTTCCGTGCTGCACGCGCCGCCCACTTCCATGGCGGCGTGCTTGCCCGCTTTCATGGCGCGGACGGCAAGATCGATATGCGTTTCCCAGTCGCTCATGATAATGACCGCGTCGATGTCGCCGCGTTCGATCAGGGATTGGGCGCTTTCCGCTCCGCATACGGGATAGGATACGGCGTCATTCAGCTTTTTCAGCGCGTTTTCCACACGATCCGGGTACGGATCAAATACGGCGCGGATATGCACATCCGGCATCGAAGCGAGCAGCATGGTCTGGCCGGTGCCGCGGCCGCCGAGGCCCAGGATGCCGAGATTTACTTCTTTTCCCGCTTCACCCATTTTCATTTTCTTCATTCTCTCCTTCCGGTAAGGATCCGTTTTCCTCATTTGTATCTTCTGCATCTTCATCCGCGAATACCGCGTTCGGGCCGAAAAGGCTCTCTTCCACCCAGGCGGCTTTTTCCATATCCCGATAGGGAACGAATACCTGACAGAAGCTTCCGGCGGGACCGGTAAACAGGGAAAGGGCCGCTCCGTTCACGCTGCGCAGCAGTGCCTCGATCTCATTCTGCCGCAGGGCGTCGGCGAGCATTTCCGCCCACATTTCCTGTTTTTCCGTGAGCAGACAGTAATCCTCGTCCCGAACCTCCCGTCCCCTGCGGCCGCATTCGGGACATTTGGCCGCGTCAAACAGCAGGCAGCAGTTTTCACAGTACATTTTCATTTCTCCTTCAGGGAAAGGTACAGATCCTGGTACACACGGGCACTGTGATTCCAGGAATAATCCCCGCTCATGCCGCGGGCGACAAGCCGGCGGAAGATTTCCGGCTCCCTGCCGTAGTAGTTCAGCGCGCGCCGGATGGTGAAGAGCATGTCATGCGCGTTGTAATTGAAAAAGCTGAATCCGTTGCCGGCGCCGTTGGCTTCGTTGTAGCTGAGCACCGTATCCCGCAGCCCGCCGGTTTCACGCACGATGGGCACGGTGCCGTACCGGAGCGCGATCATCTGACTGAGTCCGCAGGGTTCGAAACGGCTCGGCATCAGAAACAGATCCGCGCCGGCGTACATCCTGTGGCTGAGCGCTTCATCCATGCGGAAATGCGCGGAAAAGCGGCCGGGATAGCGCTGCTCCGCCCAGGAAAACAGATCAACGTACCGGGCTTCGCCCATCCCGAGCACGGCGAACTGCACGTCTTCCTCCATGATCTCGGTCAGGACACGGTCCACCAGATCAACGCCTTTCTGCGAGGAAAGCCTGCTGATCATCACCATGAGCGGGGTCCCGGGACGCTCTTCGAGGCCAAGCTCCTTCTGAAGCGCCGCTTTGCACGCGGCCTTTCCCTTCAGGGAGTTCTCGGCGTATGGCTTGGCGATATGCCTGTCATGTGCCGGATCCCAGATCTGCGTATCGATGCCGTTGATGATGCCGGTCAGGTGCTCCTGCCTCGCGCGGAGCAGTCCGTCCATCCCTTCCCCGTAATAGGCGGTTTTGATCTCCTCCGCGTAGGAAGGAGAAACGGTGGTGATCTCGTCCGCGTAAACCAGTCCCGCCTTCATATAATTGGCGTTGCCGCAGCACTCGAGCTTGTCGGCGGTGAACAGGCTGTCTCCCAGGCCGAGCACATCCTGCACCTGCGGAATGGAGAAGATGCCCTGATACTGCAGATTATGGATGGTGAATACCGTGCGGATGGGCTGATAGAAAGGAAGGTGACGGTACTGTATCTGCAGCAGGGCGGGGATCATTCCGGTCTGCCAGTCGTTGCAGTGAATGATATCGGGCTGAAGATTCAGGATCTGCAGCGCGTTGAGCACCGCGCGGCAGAAGAACCCGAAGCGCTCATACTCGTCTCCGCCCATTCCGTACATGTAGCTGCGGCCGAAATAATACTTGTTGTCTATGAAATACCAGGTGACGCCGTCCATCCTGAGGGATTCGACGCCGCAGTACTGCCTGCGCCAGCCGAGTTCCACCTCAAAATCGGTCTCATGCTTCATGCGGGACACATACTTTTCTTCGATGGCGCTGTACAGGGGAAGGATCACACCGACTTCATGCCCGTTTGCGGCAATCATCGGCGCGAGGGCTCCGACAACGTCAGCGAGGCCGCCCGTTTTGCAGAACGGGACGCATTCGGACGCGGCAAAGAGAATCTTCATGGAACGCTTACCTCCGTTAAACCGTCATATTCTTTGCGATCACGATCGGGTAGGTCCGGGGAGCGATGAGGCGTGTGCGGCTGCGGACGACGGTCTGCTTATCCAGGATGCAGTTATCCAGTTCCGCACCGCTGTTGACATAGCCGTCCTGCATGATGATGGAATTGCGCACGACCGCGCCGGCTTCAATGTGAACGCCGCGGAAAAGAATGCAGTTCTCCACGGTGCCTTCAATGATGCAGCCGTCCGCGATCAGGCTGTTTGTCACATGCGCGTCCTTTCGGTGCTGTGTGGGCATTTCGTCCCGCAGCTTGGTCAGGATGGGCCGGTCCGCAGGGAACAGCTTTTTCCGGGTCTCAGGGGAGAGCAGATCCATGCTGCAGTCAAAGTAGGACTGCACGGAGTCGATGTGCCATACTTTGCTGCGGCATTCAAAGCCGTGCACCTTCATGGTGTGCGAGTAGATCGCGTTCATCAGCACGTCCCTTGTCAGATGGTACTGGCCGCGGGAAACCGCGGTATCCACCATTTCGATCAGCTTTTCCCGCTCCAGACAGAAGCATTCCATATAGGTAACGGGAAGCCGGGGCGTCTGCGGATCGACTTCCAGGCCCGTTACCTCTCCGTCCTCCCGCACTTCAAGATACCGTCCGAAGCCGCTCTTGCGCATGCTCGGATCGCTGCTGTAGAGCAGGGTGATATCCGCGCCGGAGCGGACATGCGCCTCCACCATTTCATCGTAGCGCTCGGTATAGAGCATGTGCGTATCGGTGACTACCACGTATTTTTGCTTGCTGCGGCGCATATACTGAAGATTGCTGCGCAGCGCGTCCAGAAAACCGGCATACAGGCCGATGTTTTCCGACGTGGTGAAGGGAGGGAGCAGCACAAGGCCTGAGCTTTTTCCGTGCAGGTCCCACTCTTTTCCGGAGCCCAGGTGGTCCATCAGGCTGTTGTAATTGCGCTGCAGGATGATGCCGATGTTGCGGATGCCGCTTGCCGTCATCGAGGAAAGCGGAAAGTCGATCAGACGGTAGCGCGCGCAGATCGGCATGGCGGCGACCGCCCGCTTGGCCGTCAGCTCCCGGAGCTGCTGGTCTCTTTCTCCGGTATAAATGATTCCCATGATGTTGTTAGCCATAACCGTGCCTCCTCAGCCTTCAAACTGTTCCCCGGCGGGGATGCGGCTGCCTGCCGGGACCGTGACGCCGGCTCCGACCACGGCAATTTCACCCTGCGCTTCTCCGACGGCGGCCCCTTCGCCGATGACCGCGTTTTCCGCGATGATGGCGCGCCGGATCACTGCACCGCCGTGAATGACCGCGCCGGGCATGATCACACTGTCCTCAACGACCGCGTTTTTCATCAGCCTGACACCGGAGGACAGGATGGAATGCCGGGCGGTTCCCTCGATTTCGCAGCCTTCCGTCACAAGACAGTCCGCAACGGAGGAGCCGGGCGCGAGATACTGGGGAAGCATGCCGGAATTTCTGGCGTATACCCGGAATTTTTTGTCGTGGAGATCGATCGGCGGCTGATCGGAAAGCAGGTCCATATTGGCTTCCCACAGGCTTTCGATGGTGCCGACGTCCTTCCAGTAGTCGTTGAAGGAATAAGCGCTCATCCGGCATCCGTCAGAGAGCATTTTGGGGATGACGTTCTTTCCGAAATCGTTGGAGGAGGAGGGATCCTGCGCGTCGGCAGTCAGATAGCTGCGGAGCTGCTCCCAGGAGAACACGTAAACCCCCATCGAGGCGTTGTTTGATTTGGGGTGCTTCGGTTTTTCCTCAAATTCCACGATATTGCCTTCATCATCCGTATTCATGATGCCGAATCGGGAGGCCTCCTCCCAGGGAACCTGGCGCACCGCGATGGTGACGTCCGCTTTTTTTGCGATGTGATGCGCGAGCATGGCGGAATAATCCATTTTGTAGATATGATCGCCGGACAGTATCAGCACGTAATCCGGATCCCACTGCTCGATGAAGGCGAGGTTCTGGTAGATCGCGTTGGCGGTCCCGCTGTACCATTCGCCGGTGCTGCCGCGATGGTAGGGCGGGAGCACAAAGACCCCGCCGTTGACCAGGTCCAGGTCCCAGGGAGCGCCGCTTGCGATATAGGCGTTCAGCTCAAGCGGACGGTACTGGGTCAGCACGCCCACGACGTCGATGCCGCTGTTGGAGCAGTTGCTCAGCGGAAAGTCGATGATGCGGTACTTTCCGCCGTACGGCACGGCAGGCTTGGCCATGCTTCGGGTCAGGATCCCGAGCCGGCTTCCCTGACCGCCCGCAAGAAGCATGGCGACGCATTTTTTCTTACTGTACATTTGAATCCTCCTTATCGGATATTTTATTCACGGAAAAGCAGGAAAACCCGAGCGGGGGAAGGAGAACGGAGGCGGAAAAGCCGAACGCTCCGCACGGGACGGGTTCGGTCCGCACAGGCAGGCCGTTATACTGGCCGCTGCCCGCGTACTCCTCCCTGTCGCTGCACAGGATTTCCTCAAGCTGCGCGGCATAGGGCATTCCGATCTGATAATCCCGGTATACGACGGGCGTGAAGTTCACGCAGCACAGCAGCGTCTCCTCCGGACAGCTCCGGAGGTAGACCAGCACGGAACGGTCCGCGTCGTCCACACTGATCCAGCGGAAACCGTCCCAGGAGTCATCCGCGCGCCAGAGCGCCGGGTGGCTGCGGTAGAGGAGATTCAGTTCCCGGACGTAGCGGAGCATCTCGGGATGGCGCTCATAGCCGAGCAAAAACCAGTCGAGCTGTTCGGAATCCCTCCATTCGACGAACTGGCCGAATTCTCCGCCCATGAACAGCAGTTTTTTGCCGGGGTGTGTGAGCATGTATCCGTACAGCGCCCGCAGTCCGGCGAATTTCTGCCAGATGTCGCCCGGCTGTTTATCCAGCATGCTGTGCTTGCCGTGCACGACTTCATCGTGTGAAAAAGGAAGCACATAATGCTCACTGAACGCGTACATCAGGGAAAAGGTAAGCTTGTTGTGATGGTATTTCCGGTAAACGGGATCCAGGGCGATATAGGACAGGATGTCGTTCATCCATCCCATGTTCCATTTGAAAGTAAAGCCGAGGCCACCCTGATCGGGGTTTCCGGTTACTTTGGGATAAGCGCTCGATTCCTCCGCGATCATCATGATGCCCGGATGGGATTCGCGGCAGACCGTGTTCAGACGGCGGAGAAAATCGGCGGCCTCCAGGTTTTCATTGCCGCCGAACCTGTTGGGCAGCCACGCGCCGGGATCACGGCAGAAATCATGATAGAGCATGGCGCTGACGGCGTCACAGCGCAGACCGTCGGCGTGGTACTTTT
Organism: uncultured Eubacteriales bacterium; assembly: GCA_902796115.1. GTDB lineage: Bacteria > Bacillota > Clostridia > Christensenellales > Aristaeellaceae > RUG756. Next base: position 1,402 of record CADBNX010000021.1, on the reverse strand, counting down.
TCAGCCAGAAGCAGGCGTTGGAAAGCAGGAAGGAACATACCTCCCCGCGCGCGTAATCAAACAGCACGGTGCCCCACTGCCCCATATCGGACCGGCGGAGATCGGCATGCTCATAACAGGGCGTGCCGTCGAAACGGCGCAGGCCGATTTCGTCCCTCGGGAAGTGCGCGGGCACCCAGTCCAGGATCACGCCGATGCCGGCGGCGTGCATCCGGTCGACGAAACGCATGAAATCATGGGGAGAGCCGTAGCGGGAGGTGGGCGAATAATAACCTGTCACCTGATAGCCCCAGGAGCCGTCCAGCGGATGCTCCATGACGGGGAGCAGCTCTACGTGCGTGTAGTGAAGATCCGTCAGGTAGGGAATCAGCTGATCCGCGATTTCCCCGTAGCTCAGAAAGCTTCCGTCCGGAGAACGCCGCCACGTGCCCAGGTGCATTTCATAGATGTTGACGGGCTCCCTGAGAGTATCGGTTTTTTTCCGCCTGCGCATCCACTTCTGATCCTGCCAGGCATATCCGTCCAGATCACAAAGGAGACTTGCGGTGTTGGGACGCAGCTCGGAAGCAAAAGCGTAGGGATCCGCTTTCAGGTGCATTTCGCCGCTTTGAGAGGTCACCGCGTATTTGTAGGCGCGCAGACGCTCCTGTGCCTCCGGATAGGGGGCCAGCTCGGGATGAGCCTGCACGGAAAAAAGCCCGGCGTCAAGACGCAGTTCCCAGATCCCGTCATACTGTTTCTGCATGGGATATGCGTCGGTGCTCCAGCCGCAGAATTCTCCCGTCAGGCATACCTTCGCCGCGTTCGGCGCCCAGACGGCAAAATGCCAGTACGCCTTTCCGTTCTGCGTTCCCGGGTGGGCTCCCAGAAAACGGTATGCTTCGGACTGCGATCCCCGGTGGAAAGACTCGCGTTCGTAATCCTTCGGTGCGTGGTAGCGCATGCAAGGTACCTCCTGTGAAGCTGTCGGCGCTGCAGGGGCTTACTTACGGAAAAGACGCAGGTTTTCGAAGCCGGGCGTCAGCTCCCCGTTTTCGATGCGGTGCACGGCGTCGACCACCGTGTCGTTGATGGGGGTTTCAAAGCCGGCCCGGTCTCCCGCCGCGCATACGGCGCCGTTGATATCGTCGATTTCGGTTTTTTTGCCTTTTCGGATATCCTGCAGCATGCTCGGAACGATCTGCGCGTGCTGACGGATGGCAAGGGGCAGGATGACCAGGGCAAAGCGCCGTTTCAGCGGATTCCGGTAATAGAACAGGGAAACGATATCCTTTCCCTGCATACGGGCGAATCCGGCGCCGCTTCTGCGGCCCGTGTCGATGCATTCCCTGATCAGATCCAGGCAGATTTTTCTGGATTCGGGATTTGCCGCCACTTCGCCGAAGGTGCAGCCAAAGACTGT
>CADBNX010000020.1 GCA_902796115.1 uncultured Eubacteriales bacterium | reverse complement strand
GAAACGCTCGAAATCAGCCGGCGGCTCCTCGGCCTCCGTCTGCTTGATCCGCTCGGGAGAAATGCCGTCCCGGAGCCAGGTATACCAGAAATCCCAGCCGGGCCCCGGCGCCTGTGAAGCACTGAGCGCCCTGCCTGTGGACTGGCGCAGCATTTCATCCGCGATCCAGGCGAAATCTTTGCGCCCGGTGTGCAGGGCCATGTACAGATACGGCGTGTAATAGATGCGCCAGTCCGGCGCGGTGCCTGCGTCCTGTCGGGAGGAATTGAGCGTGTTGACGGTGTGGTCCGGCTCAAAATACGCCTGCACCATGCCGAGGTTCCGTTCCACGCAGGTGAGGAATTCCGGCCGGTCCAGGGTTTCGGCGAGCAGGATGAAGGAACGGTCGCATACGAGGTTGTATACGCAGGAGGAGCGTTCGGTGTATTCGCCCTCCGCGTCGCAGTCGATCCCCTCGCGCAGGAAGGCGTTCATGCGGTCCAGGCATTCCGCGCGGCCCGTGATTTTCCAGCACAGCGCCAGCGCGCTTGAATGCACCCAGCGGTGATTCGGCGTGTGAAAACCGCCGGCGAGCAGCCCGTCCGCGCTGCGGTCCGCAAAGCGGTACAGCAATTCCAGAAGTTCCTTCGCCTTCGGAGAAGCGCCGCCGAATTCCTTCAGCGTCAGATACGCGATGCCCGCGTGCTGCATGGTGAAGGCCGTTTCGGAGGCGTCGTGGAAATTGGTGGTCAGCAGATCCAGCGTGCCGTCCTCGTTTACACGGCTGAGCGCGTGGCGGACCGCGGCCGCGGCCCGATCCAGCAGCAGCGGATCGCCGTGATACGCGCTCTGCGGTACGCAGAAGCCGGTGACGAGGCGTTTGGCGAGCGCGATCGCGGTGCTTCCGTGATCCAGCCCGTGGGCGAAATCCACAAAGGTGCCGTACAGGGGCGAGGATTCGTCCGTGCACTGCGCCTCAAGGCAGTCCTGTGTGGATGCGTTCAGGATTCCGATCTGAAAAGCGTAATGATCCAGCATGTTCCTTCCTCGATTCTGTGAGGTTTTTCCGCCGCTTTGCGCCGTTCAGGACACGGACGCGTGACGCTTCCGGCGGTTCATTCTTCCGAAAAATCCGTATCCATCGCGGCCTGAAGCGTATAATCCGGGAACGCCTTCTGCACGTCGGATACCGCCTGCGCGAATGCCGCTCTGCGGTCCTTTGCCTCAAAGCTGATCACAAGATCAAAGCGCATCGTTTTCTTATCCTTCAGCAGATAGAAACCGTGGATCTGCGTCACATGGTCGTGCGCGAAGACGATCTCCTTCACTTTCTGCAGGGCCGCGATGACTTCCGGGTCTTTCGTGTTCATCGAATACACCCCGACGGCGGTCAGGATCACGTGATGCTCGTGAAGCACCCGGATCGTGATCTCGCGGATCAGCTGATCCAGGCGGTTGGCGGAGTAGGTGTCCGGGACCTCGATATGGATGGAACCGTTCCAGGTTTCGGGACCGTAGTTGTTGAGCACGAGGTCGTAGGCGCCCTGCACGTCCGGAAAGCTCAAGACCGTCTCCCGGATGCCTTTGGCCAGCCCGGCGTCATTGCGCTCGCCCAGGATGCGGGAAATCGTATCGCGCAGCATCCCGACGCCGGATTTGATGATCACAACGGAAATCACAGCGCCGAGCCACGCCTCCAGGGATATGCGGAAAATCAGGAAAATGCCGGCGGCGACGAGCGTGGAGGCCGAAATCACGGAGTCCAGCGTGGCGTCTTCGCCGGAATTGATCAGCGAATCGGAATTCACCTTCACGCCGACGCTCTTCACATAGCGCCCGAGCAGGATCTTCACTGCGACCGCCACGGCGACGATGATCAGGGAGAGCGCGCTGTATTCCGGCGTTTCCGGACGGATGATCTGCCGGACGGATTCCGTAAGGGAGGTGATGCCCGCGTACAGCACGATCACCGAGATGATCATGGCGCTCAGGTACTCGATGCGGCCGTAGCCGAACGGGTGCTTCTTATCCGGCTCCCTTCCGGCCAGCTTCGTGCCGACGATCGTGACAAGGGAACTGCCCGCGTCGGTGATGTTGTTGACAGCGTCAAGCACGATGGCGATGGAATGGGCCATAAGCCCGACTGCCGCCTTGAACGCGGCCAGGAACACATTGGCGATGATCCCGATGATACTGGTCCGGACGATGGTTTTTTCGCGGGATCCGTTCCTTGCGGCGGCCGGATCTGCTTCACTTTCGTTTTTCATAGGCTTACCCCGCGATCCCTTTCGCGAATTCCGCGGCCGCTTTCAGGTCCGCCTCATTCGGCCTGCCTTTATGCAGACCTTTGAATTCCCCCCTGCAGTGGAATTCCCGCTCGTCGATCGCGATGCCCGCCCGGTCCGCTTCGGCTTTGACTTTTTTCCAGGTGGAGTTCAGCATGGCGGCCGAACCGAAGTTCACGATGCGGCCGATT
>CADBNX010000019.1 GCA_902796115.1 uncultured Eubacteriales bacterium | reverse complement strand
GATCCGTTTCGCTGGACGACCTGAAAAAGGAAAGGCTGATCCTGCGCCGCGAGGAAGCGGGCACCAGACGGCTGTTTGAGAGCAGCCTGACAGGCCGTATGGAGAGCATCCGCAACTTCGACGTGCGCCTGGAGCTGGACAACATCAACGCCATCAAGGAACTGGTTGCCGCCAATCTCGGGGTTACGATCATTGCCAATTCCGCCTGCCGCGAGGATATGGCAAAAGGGAGGCTGGTGGCGCTGCCGATCGAGGGCATGCCGATGATCCGTGAAATCAGCATCGTACGCCAGGATGACTTCTCACATCCGGAGATCCTGGATGAAATCCGGAAAATCTACGACGCGATCAAGTAGCGCGATTGACTTTCGCGGCAAATCACTATACAATAATCCCGTGTCCGGCCTGAGGGGGAGGGTGAATCGATGACGGAAAAGAAATTCGGGATCCGGGAAACGGATAAAAAAAGCTTTCTGATCCTGGCAACGGCGGCGGTGGTTTTGGGACTTGCCCTGATCATCTGGGCGGAAAAGGTAACGGAAATTCTCTGCTATGTGATCGGTGCCCTGCTGCTGCTTTACGGGGTGGTGGATGTCATCCGGTATTTTTTCGGCGAGAGCGTATCCGCTTTCCGTTCCGGACTGGTGGACGGCGCGCTGGCGTTCGGCATCGGACTGTTTTTCGTATTGAAGCCCCAGGCCGTATCCACGGCGTTCGGTATCGTGATCGGCATCGTTTTTCTGGTGGACAGCCTGTTCAAGCTGCAGTTCGGCTTTAACCTGCTTCACGCGCGGGATAAAGCCGGATGGATCATCGCGGCGCTGGCGGCCGCGGGGATCATCATGGCAGCCGTAACGATCAGCGTGCCGGGCATGGTCGTTTTGTGGCTGGGCATCCTGCTGCTTGCGGACGGAGTGATGGATCTGGTGACGGTGGCTGTGATCAGCCGGTTTGAGAAGGAATTCAAAAAGAAGCTGAAAAGCGTAGTAAGCGAATAGAACGGAGGAAGAAGAAATGGACATCATCAAGGAGCTTTCCCTGGCGGGACTGGTGCCGGTCATCAAGGTGGAAAAGGCGGAGGACGCGGTGCCGCTGTGCAGAGCGCTTTCCGAGGGCGGACTGCCGGTGGCGGAAATTACCTTCCGCTCCGACGCCGCGGAAGAGGCGATCCGCCGGGTGCATGCGGAACTGCCGGAAGTGATGCTGGGCGCGGGCACGGTGCTGACCTGCGACCAGGCGGACCGCGCGATCGCGGCAGGCGCCGCGTATATCGTTTCTCCCGGGATCAATCCGCGGGTGGTGAAGCACTGCCAGGATAAGGGTGTGGCCATTGTGCCCGGCTGCGCAAACCCCTCCAATGTGGAAACGGCGCTGGAACTGGGACTGAAGACCGTGAAGTTTTTCCCGGCGGAAGCGCTGGGCGGACTGAAGGTGATCAAAGCAATGGCGGGCCCGTTCGGCGGCGTGACTTTCCTGCCCACGGGCGGCATCAATGAGAAGAACCTGAACGATTATCTTTCTTTCCCCAAGATCGTGGCCTGCGGCGGCAGCTGGATGGCGCCGGAGGACGCGGTGAAGGCGGGGGACTGGGACAGGATCCGCCGCCTCGCGCGGGAAGCGGTCGATCTGATGCTGGGGCTGACCCTGGTGCATGTGGGCATCAATTCCGGCTCCCCGGAACAGGCCGAAAAGGACGCGAAGGCGATCGCGGCGCTCCTGTCCCTGCCGCTGAAGGACGGCAATTCCAGCGTCTTTGCGGGCGCCGGTTTCGAGTGCATGAAGAAGCCCTTCCGCGGCACGCACGGACATGTGGCGATCGGCTGCAACAGCGCGGAACGCGCCAGGTGGCATCTGGAACGCCGCGGCTTCGTATTTGACGAGAGCAGCGCCAGCGTGAAGGAAGGCAAGCTGAAGGCGATCTACCTGAAGGACGAAATTGCGGGCTTCGCGTTCCATCTGCTTGCGAAATAAGCAATGCCCCCGGGCCTGTCAGGCCGCCTTTTCGCGGACCTGGCAGGCTCCGTTTCACTCTGTGGACCGACACGGAGCAGAACCGATGAGAGAGACAGGAGAGACCCACATGAAATTCACCGAATATCAGGATCTGAATATTGCCTGCGACAGAAGGCTTCCGGCCAGGACTACCCTGATCCCGTACGACAGCCGGGAAAGCGCGGCCGCCGGAGCGCGGGCAGCTTCCCCGTGGACCGTGATTCTGAACGGCACCTGGGATTTCCGTTTGCTGGAAAGCCCTTCCGAAATTCCCGAAGAGATCGGGCAGCTGGTTTTTCCGGACCGCATTCAGGTGCCGGGATGCTGGCAGACGCAGGGATGGGGCGTAAAGGAATACACCAACGTCCGTTTTCCGATTCCCTATGACCCGCCCTTTGTGCCGGAAAACACGCCGGTGGGCTGTTATCACAGGCGTTTCACGCTTCCGGCCGGTTTTTCCGGAAGAAAGAACCTGCTTCGGGTGGAAGGCGCGTCCTCCTGTCATTATGTGTTTGTGAACGGTGCCTATGCCGGCTTTTCAAAGGGACCGCACTTCCCCGCGGAATATGATATAAGCACGCTCCTGCGTGACGGGGAGAACGAAATCGTGATCCTGGTGTTCCAGTGGAGCGACGGGACCTACCTGGAAGATCAGGACATGTTCCGGCTTTCCGGGCTTTTCCGCGACGTGCTGCTGCTGTCCTTCGCGCCGGAACGCATTTCGGATATCAGGATCAACGCGGACTGGGATCCGGAAAGCGGCGAAGGCCGCCTGACCGGCGAAATCATCGCCGAAAAATGCAGAACGCTGGATGTGACGCTGGAGGATGAGGAAAGCGGGAGCGTTCTCTGGCAGGGCGTCCTGAAAACGGGCAAAGGCGGCGCAAAGCTGGATTTCCGTGTGCCGGGAGTACAGCCGTGGAGCGCGGAAATCCCGAAACGGTACGCGCTGTTCGTGCATGGCGCGTCCCAGTGGGAATGCGTGCGCGTGGGCTTCCGCCGGGTGGAGATCCGGGGCGCCGTGTTTACGGTGAACGGAAAAGCCGTGAAGCTGCACGGCGTGAACCGGCACGACACGCACCCGGAACTTGGTTATTTTACGCCGGTGGAGCATATGCGCCGCGATGCCGTGCTGATGAAACAGCACAATATCGATACGGTGCGTACGAGCCATTATCCGAATGACCCGCGGTTCCTGGACATCTGCGATGAGCTGGGACTGTACGTGGTGGATGAGTGCGACCTGGAGTGCCACGGCGTGGTCATGTTTGCGGATTACGATTATATCGCGCGCGATCCGAAATGGAAGAAGCAGTTTCTGGACCGGGCGGAAAGGCTGGTATCCCGCGACCGGAACCATCCCTGCGTGGTGATGTGGTCCCTGGGCAACGAAGCGGGCTACGGGGAAAACCACCGGGATATGGCGGCCCTGATCCGCGGCATCGACCCGACCCGGCCCATCCATTACGAACGTGATCAGGAGGCCGAGACCGCCGACGTTTTCTCCCGGATGTACGCGACGGTGGACTTCATGGAGAAATACGCGCGCAGCAGGCCGGCCAAGCCGATGTTCCAGTGCGAATACGCGCACGCGATGGGACAGGGCCCCGGCAATCTGGAGGATTACTGGCAGACCATCTGCCGCCATCCCTGCCTGATGGGCGCCTGCGTGTGGGAATGGGCGGATCATGCTTTCCTGCTGACGGATGAAGAAGGACGGGCGTACTACGGATACGGCGGCGATTTCGGCGACTGGCCGCATGACGGCAATTTCTGCGTGGACGCGCTGGTGCTTCCGGACAGGACGCCGCATTCCGGCCTGAAGGAGCTGAAGCACGTGCTGAGGCCCATCCGGGTGGAAACGCTCGGCACGCGCGATCATGCGCTGCGATTCCGGATCCGCAATCTGTACGCATTCCGGGATCTGTCCGGTGTTCTGTGCCTGTATACCGTCAGGGACTGCGGCAGGACGCTGAAAAGCGGGGAACTGCCGCTTCGGGTCACGCCCGGCGGCCAGAGGACCTTTGAGCTTCCGCTGCCGAAGAGCCCGGGCAATCAGGAAATCACTTTTACCTTTATCCGGAAGGAAGCAGAGCCCTGGGCGCCGGCGGGCAGTGTACTGTGCTGCGATCAGATCACGGTGCCGGCAGAGGAGCACGCGGGATTCCCCGTACTGCGCTGCGCGCCCAAAGAACCCCTGTCCGCGCTTCGTGACGGAAACCGGGTAACAGTCAGCGGAGGCATACAGCTCACGCTCGGTGCCCGCGGCCCCGAAAGCTGGAAACAGGACGGTGCCGAACTGCTGCTGACGCCCTTTGCCCCGAATCTGTGGCGCGCGCCGACGGATAACGACGCGCGTGTGGCGGAGACTGCCTGGAAGAAGCTTGATCTGGAGCATCTGACGGCCCGGTGCACGGCTTTTTCGGAAGACGGAAAAGAAGACGGCACGGTAAGCGTGAACGCGGAGAACCTGCTCTCCGCGCCCGGATATCCGCCCATGATCCGCCTGAGCACCTGCTGGGAAGCCTGCCCGGACGGGAGCGTTTTCCTGCGTGCTTCCTTTGCGCCGCTCAGGGACGACCTGCCTTACCTGCCGCGGCTCGGCTTCCGGTTCCGCATGCCCGGCGAATACGATACCGTCATCTGGCACGGAAGAGGACCGGGGGAGAGCTATCCCGACAAAAAAACCGGCGCGCTGACGGATTTGTATACCCGTAAAGTGGAGGACACTTTCGAGCCCTACATCCGTCCGCAGGAAAACGGCAGCCATGAGGATACGGTCTCCTTCGCGGTGGTAAACGCCGCCGGCCGCGGACTGATGGTCTGCGGCGCGCAGGGCAGCGCCTTCCCCTTCACGGTACGCCGCTGCACGCAGGAAAATCTGACCGAAGCCCGGCATACCAACGAACTGGTGTTCGAATCCATGACAGAGGTGTGTTTGGACGGAAGAATGGGGCCGCTCGGCAGCAATTCCTGCGGTCCGGAACCGCTGGAGAAGGACAGGCTGTATCTGAAGCGCCCGGTGACATTCTGCTGGCGTTTCCTTCCGCTGGATCTGCAGGCGGTAACTTTCGCGCAGGCAGAGGAAATGCTGCGCTGACGGGGGATGAAAGAATATGGCATCAGAGAAACTGGCGGCGATGCGCGCGGTGCCACGGGGCGTTGCGGAGGAGTTCCGGCAGAACCGGTATCTGGGGCTGATGTGCATCGGAGCCGCCCTGTGCGCGGGAATGGCGCTGCTGAGCGCGGGTTCTTCCGTGATGGGCGGTCAGTCGGAAACCATGTGGCTGGAAGCCTTCTTCGAAGTCCTTTCCGCATTTGCCCTCGGCTATTTCACCTGGCGCTTTTTTGCCCTGCGGGAGAGTGTCAGCGGGCCGAAAGCCGGAAAGGCCAGGAAAAGCTGCATCATCGTATTTGCGGTGATGATGATTACGGTGGTATTCCTGGGCATATTCTACTGGGTGCTCTACAGTACGCTTCGCGGCGCGGATCCGGAGGAACTGCTGGAAAACATGTCCCGGGAGTACATCGATTCGCTCTGGGCGCTTCTGCCGATCACGATCACGGGCTTTGTGATCCAGGTGTGCCAGGCGATCGCTCAGGTATTCCTGTTCCGGGCAATGGGGGATATGGAACTGATGGCTGAGGGACGGTATCCCAAACGGAATTCGTTTACGGCTGCGTCCAATGCCGCGGCGCTGGCGGCCGGGATGAGTATCTGCGGGGTCATCATGAACCTGATGACCGGTTTCGGCCTCGTCAATCTGATTGCCGCGCTGCCGGAGGTACTGCTGTACCTGTCAATGTGCCTGCTGTGCCGCGCGACTTCTGAAAAGGCGGTATTTGCGTAAATGAGCACCTATCAGACCCTGTACCGGAAATGGCGTCCCAAAACCTTTTCCGAAATGGTGGGACAGAGCGCGATCCGCAAAACCCTGCGAAACCAGGTGAAAACGGGACGCATCGGGCATGCGTATCTCTTCTGCGGCAGCCGCGGAACCGGAAAGACAAGCGCGGCGAAGATCCTCGCGCGCGCGGTAAACTGCGAGCATCCGAAGGACGGAGATCCCTGCGGCGAATGCGCGAGCTGCGTCGCGATCGGGAGCGAAGCATCTTTGGATGTGTTTGAAATGGACGCGGCGAGCAACAGCAGGGTGGAGGACATGCGCGAGGTGCTGGAAAAGGTGGAATACCCGCCCCAGTTCAGCCGTTATAAAGTGTATATCATCGACGAAGTGCACATGCTGTCAAACAGCGCGTTCAACGCGCTGCTCAAAACCCTGGAAGAGCCGCCGGAGTACATGATTTTCATCCTTGCGACCACCGAGCCGCAGAAACTGCCGGTGACGATCCTTTCCCGCTGCCAGCGGTATGATTTCGGGCGCATCAGCCCGGAGGAAATCGCCGGCCGTCTGCGGCTGGGCGTGGAAGGAAGCGGAAAGCGCGCGGATGAGGCCGCCCTGAACCTGATCGCGCAGGCGGCCGAAGGCGGCATGCGCGATGCGTGGTCCATCCTGGATATGTGCCTTGGCATGGAAGACGAAGTGACGGAGGAAACGGTTCGCACCGTTCTGGGCGCGACCGACCGGCAGACACTGTTTCAGATGGCGGATGCCGTCGCGGATTTCGACGGGGACAAGGCGATACGGCTGTGTGACAGGGTGATGCGCGAGGGACGGGACGTGCAGGTTTTCCTGCGGGATTTCTCGGCGCACCTTCGAAAGCTGCTCATCGCAAAGCTGTGCGGCGCGGAACCCGCGCTGCTGCAGGTGAGCGGCGATCAGGCGGGAAACTACCGCGATCAGGCGGCGCGGTTTACGGTGCGTCACCTGGAACGCGCTGCGGAATGCGTCATGAAAGCGGAAGGCGATACACGCTGGGCGGCTTCCGCGCGCGGCGTGATGGAAATGGCTGTGCTCGGCGCCTGTGACAGGGCGTCCTCCGGCGATACCCGGGCTTTGGAGGAACGGGTGGAACAGCTCGAAAAACAGCTTTCCGAACTGCAGAGCGGAGGAAGGATCCTATCCGCGCCTGTGAAGACGCAGCCGTCCGCGCCGCAGGAGAAAGAAAAAGAGCCGCCAGCTCCGATCCCGGAGGACGAGGTATGGAAAAAGGCGAAAGCGTCGCTTCCGGGCATGATCACAGGGCTCCTGTCCCAGGCACGGTATATCGGATGCGTCAATCATGAATACCGGGTGGCACTGAGCGAGGAAGCGGGCCTGAACCTGAATCTCCTCAGCAGTCCGGACAGACTGACGGAAATCGAGGAAGCCCTCCGGCGGGCCGGAGATCCGGACGCCAGATTCCAGGCGCTGCGGGAGGGACGGCCGGAAACGGCGGAGCATGAACGCCTGGTGCGGGAAGCGCTGCGCGCGCTGCGGGAAACCATTCCGGAGGATAAACTGATCATCGAATCATAAAGAAAGCGAGGAATACATATGGCAAACGACTGTATTTTCTGCAGGATCATCGCCGGGGAGATCCCGTCGGCCGGGGTATGGGAAGACGACTGCTGCTATGCCTTCCGGGATATCGCGCCGCAGGCGAAAACCCATGTGGTCCTGGTGCCGCGGCAGCATGTGCGGGACATTGCCGAGGCGGGCGAAGCACTGGACGACAGGCTTCTTGCGCACATGATCCGCACCGCGGGAAAAATCGCGCGTCAGGAAAAACTGGACGGGGGTTTCCGCGTGATCACAAACTGCGGGCCGGACGCATGCCAGAGCGTGCCGCACTGGCATATCCATATCCTGGGCGGGGAGAAACTGAGCGAAAAAATGGCGTGAAGCCTCAGAAAGAAAAGGGGCGCCGCCGACGGTCAATCGTCGACGGTGCCGTTTTTCATGGAAACGACGAGATCCGCGATGCGGACCGTGGAAGCGCGGTGAGACGCGAGCAGCACCGTTTTATCCCGCGCTTCCTCCCGAAGGGAGCGGAGGATGACGGCTTCGTTCAGGCTGTCCAGATTGCTGGTGGGTTCATCCAGCAGCATGAACGGCGCGTCGTGCAGGAAAGCGCGCGCCAGACCGATGCGCTGGCGCTCTCCGCCGGAGAGCGTTTCACCCAGTTCGCCCACCTGCGTTTCATACCCTTCCGGCAGCGTCATGATGAAGTCATGGATGGCGGCCTTCCGGCAGGCAGCTTCGATTTCCTCCCGGGTGGCATCCAGCTTTCCGATACGGATGTTGCCGGCCACGGTATCCTTGAACAGATGGGTTTCCTGCGTCATATAGCTTTCCAGGTCCCGCAGGTTTGCCGTGCCGATCTCCTCCACACTCCGGCCCGAAACGGTGATTTTTCCCTGACGGACCTGCCAGAAACGCATCAGCAGTTTCATCAGGGTGGATTTCCCGCAGCCGCTTTTTCCGACAAGACCGATGATTTTCTTTTCGGGGACGGTCAGGGAAAGATCACGCAATACCGTTTCCCCGCCGTAGGAGAATGTGACGTGCTCCGCGCCGGCGCCGGCAAAGGCGATTTCCGGCCGGCCGGTGATGTCATCCGTCTCCGGCTGTTCATCCAGTACGTCCAGCACTCTCGCGCCGGAGGCGACCGTGGACTGCAGCGTGGTGCCGAGCCCCGCAAGCGCCGATACCGGGCCGAAAGAGGACATGAGCGCCGTCAGAGGGATCAGGAAACCGTCGAAACCGACCGCTCCCGACGCGTACAGGGCCGCG
>CADBNX010000018.1 GCA_902796115.1 uncultured Eubacteriales bacterium | reverse complement strand
CCAGGCCGTTTGCATTCAGCGCGGCAATGATGCCGTCCGTGCTGAAATCGCAGACGGTGCTTCCGGCCCCGAACCGGTTGGGCCTGACGGCGCTGAGCATCCGGAGACGCGTATCAAAGGTGCGGTACAGCCGGTAATACTGCCCGTCGACGGACGCGGTCCACATCAGATACAGCAGATCGCCGCCCTTCCAGAGCAGGATCGTGTCGTATACGCGGTCGATCCTGTGCCCGTCCAGCGTGTCGCCGGCGCGCTGCAGGGTGATGATTACCATGTCCTCCGGCTTCTCCTCGGGGCAGATGGCCAGCCTTGCTTCCTGATACGCCGGGTCTTCCCGGTCGTTGGAAGTGTTGGCGTAATAGGTCATGTAAATGCTGCCCTCCAGCCGCAGAAAGGTGGAAACGTGCACCATCCGGTCGGGGTTTTCTTCTCCGTGCGCCGCGCAGTATGCTTCGCCGCGCTCAAAATCGGCCACGCGCCCCGCGCGGACTTCCGCCGCGACGCGTTCGCCTTCCCGCAGCGCCGCCGCGTCCCGAAGGGGGTCCAGGTACCCGCACGCGTTCCGGATGGGCGCGGCAGGGATCAGGGTGCCTTCGCTGTCACTGTGTATGAAATGAAAAATGCCCTGCTCCGGCGCTTCGACGGTGATCGGGGAATGGGACATGGCCTCTCACTCCTTTTCCTGATTTCCGGAGCCCTGCTCCGTCCGTATGATTGTAGTACGGATCGGCTTCGGAGTAAATGCGGAATCATACGGAATACATGGAAAATTATTTTTGAAATTTATGAAAAAAGGGTTGACAGTCCTGCTGTAATAGTGTATTATTCAGATAGTGCACTAATGCACTGATCAACAAAGGAGGCGGCTTATGAAGTTTGATCCCATGCGGCCGATCTGGCTGCAGGTGCTTCAGGAGATCGAAACGGGCATCGCGACCGGCGCCCGATCGCCCGGGGAGAAGCTGCCGGGAGGACGGGAAATGGCGGTGCAGTACGGTATCAACCCCAACACGGCGGCGAGGGTGTATCAGGAGCTGGAGCGCGCGGGCCTGTGCGAAACAAGACGCGGAATGGGCACGTACGTGACGGGGGACGCGGAGCGCATCGGCGCGCTGCGGACGGAGCTTGCGCAGGAAGCGGTGCGCGAATTCATGAACAAGCTGACAGCCCTGGGCGTTTCCCGCGGGGAAGCGGCCGGGATGATTCTGAAGGGGGAAGAAAAAGATGCTTGAAAGCAGGGAACTTACCAAGGTATTCGGTGCGAAAACCGCCGTGGATCATGTGACGGTGAAGCTGGAAAAGGGCCATGTGTACGCGATGCTGGGCCCGAACGGCAGCGGAAAGACCACCTGGATGAAGATGGCGGCGGGGCTGATCAAACCCACCTCGGGCGGGGTGCTTTTTGAGGGGAAACCGGTAAACCTGGACAGCCGCCGGCACGTGGCATACATGTCCACGGAGCCATACTTTTACAGCTGGATGAGCGTGAAGGACGTGGGGCAGTACTACGCGGACTTTTTTGAGGATTTCTCCGCGGAACGGTACGGGGAACTGCTGGGCCGGATGGAACTTGCGCCGGAGATGAAAACCAGGGCGCTCTCAAGCGGCATGATGGCCAAGCTGAAAATCGCCGTGACGATGGCCCGGGACGCGCGGGTGTATATGCTGGACGAGCCGTTCAACGGCATCGATCTGCTGGCGCGCGACGAGATCCGCGCCTGCATCCTGCAGTACGCGACGGATGAAAAGCTGCTGCTTCTTTCGAGTCACCTGGTGGAGGAAATGGAAGCCATTGCCGACCGTGCCCTGTTCATCCGGGAAGGGCGGCTCGCGGAGCTGGATGATCTTGAGGATATGCGGGACGAGCGGGGGATCTCAATGGCGGACCGCTACCGTCAGATTTACGGACATACGGAGGGTTAAGAAGATGCTGAAGCTGATCAAATACGAACTGAGAAAAACCTGGTTTACCAAAGTGATCCTGCTTGTGATTGCCGCGCTTGCGGAAATCGCGTTCCTCGTCGGGCTGTACGGAAACCGCGAGAACACGCTGGTCGTATCGATCGTACTGCTCACCATCCTCGCGGTGGGCGGCGTGATGGTGATCGGCCTTGAAAGCGTCATTACCCTGCACCGGGACATGAACACCAAACAGAGCTATATGCTGTTCATGACGCCCAACAGCTGCTACCGGATCCTGGGCGCGAAGCTGATCGAGTGCGGCATTTCCATCCTGCTGGCCGGCGCGTTCTTCTTTGCCCTTGGCACGCTGGATCTGACGCTGCTCTTTGCCCGCGAGGGCATCCTGGGCAGGCTGTGGGAGCAGATCCGGGAAATCCTGAGCCATCTCACCGTCAACGGCAGGGCCCTCGAGCTGACAATGCGCAGCATGGCGGCCGTCACATTCGACCTGCTGGCCGCGTGGATTTTCTTCGTGAGCACGGCGTACCTGGCCGTGGTGATCAGCGCCGCGCTGCTGAACGGGAAAAAGTACAACGGCCTGGTCAGTTTCCTGATCTTCCTGCTGCTTGACTGGGGCTGCACGCACATCAATACCCTGATCACCGATCCGATCCGGGACAACGTGACCCTGATGACCGTGTACGGGCTGATTGCCCTGCTG
>CADBNX010000017.1 GCA_902796115.1 uncultured Eubacteriales bacterium | reverse complement strand
GCCGCGATCTCCCGTGCCGCTTTTGCGGTCACACCGCCGGCGGAAAAACAGGCTACCAGGATTCTGCTCATCGTATTGACCTCCCGGATGATTTTTGGATAAGAAATCAGCCTTTACAACGGATTTCTTATCTGTTATGATTGTACAGGATGGATTTTTTCCTGTCAATAACCGAAAAAATCCGTTGCAGGAAAGAAAAACCTGAGTGAGGATTCAATCGATGTCTCAGCGTCACAACTGTCCCTGTACAGATCAATGCGTGCTGCAGTCCGCCCTTGAAAGCATCGGCGGCAAATGGAAACTGCCCGTACTCTGTTCCCTGGCCGCAAACGGAGCCAGCCGTTACAACGAATTGCTGCGCCATGTGCGGGGCATATCCAACACCATGCTGTCTCAGACCCTGAAGGAACTGGAGCGGGACCGGCTCATCCTGCGCAGGGAATACCTGGAAGTGCCGGTCCGCGTGGAATATGACCTGTCCGGGCAGGCAAAAGAGCTTCAGCCCATCCTGGCGAAGCTGATCGAATGGAAACTGGCTCAGGCATCAAAGGAGTGAAGTACGGGCTTCGTCCCCTTATTCCTTTTCGAAAAAACGCGGCATCATTCTTACGAATCAAAAAAACGCGCTCCGTCTTCCGTCACAAGCCGTTCGGTTTCGGGATATTCGAAGATCTCATCCTTTCCGGCGTTTGCTTCCAGATAAGCCGCAAATTCCCTCGCGTACCATTTTGCCATTTCCAGGTTGTGCATCAGATAATGCCCGCAGTTTGCGGGAGCGACGCCGGGCACTTCCCGCGCGTCCTCTGCGGCCCTGAACGCGTTCAGGATGAGCGTGTAAAGCTCCTGCGGCCTGCGGCTTCCCTTCAGGATCAGATAAAAGCCCGTCAGGCAGCCCATCGGTCCCCAGTAAATCACCTCGTCCTTCCAGTCCGGTTCGTTGCGCAGGTACGTCGCGATCAGATGCTCCAGCGAATGCATGGCCCCGACGTCGATGACCGGCTCCCGGTTGGGCCTTTTCATCCTGATATCG
The DNA here is from genome assembly GCA_902796115.1 of uncultured Eubacteriales bacterium. GTDB lineage: Bacteria > Bacillota > Clostridia > Christensenellales > Aristaeellaceae > RUG756. Next base: position 3,386 of record CADBNX010000017.1, on the reverse strand, counting down.
TAGGTCGTAACCGAATACGCACCCAGATGATCCACCCTGCTTGTAAAAATGCCGGGCACGATGCGCGTGTGGTCCACCGAAAAACTCTGAATCAGTTCCATATCTTTTTTCCTCCTGCTGCGCACGCCCGCACGCGGCAGGCGTACGTGGTTTTCCCGCAGCATCCGCGCGGTCAGAAGCAAATCGTTTCCGGCGCCTCGGTAAAGGAGCTGAAGGTGGCGGCCGCGTTCCTGAAGTACAGCATCTGCATGTTTCCGTCGTCCGCGCTGTACATGGCTTTCAGGGCGGGCATTTTTTCCAGCATGGCCGCTTTGACTTCACGGCTGTCGTCATTGACCAGTTCGCCGGCGACCCGCAGCCATTTTCCATCCCTGAACGCACAGATCTCCGCCCTGGGGTTCGCCGCGATCTGCCTTGATACCGCCTTCGCCTTCCCGGTCTGGATGTAGAGCTTCCCGTCCCAAAGCAGCGCTGTGCCAAATGGCCTCACCCGGGGCTGATCGCCTTCGACGGTGGCCAGATAATAGGTTTGCGCCTCGTTCAGAAACCGGTACACTTTCTCAATGCCTTCCATGTTCATATCCTCCCTTTCAAAGCGGCGTCTGCCGCACAGAATCGTTTTCCGGTCCGGACGCACCCTCTTCCGGCCGGTGTCCGAGCCAGCGCATCAGCACCTCCAGGCCCGCTTCCGGCACACAGAACCTGCTTCTGTCCCCGCTTTGGATTTCCTTCCAGACCATTTCCGGATCAAACCAGCGGACCTCGGAAACCTCGCTTTTCTGCAATGTCAGGCATTTGATATCCACCGGCTCGCAATACACATATACCTTCGTCACCTCGTTGTCCCGGAAAAGCTTTCCGTGAAACACTTTCTCATACCGGATACGGAAATCCCCCGCCGGATGAAGCTGTTGAGGCGCCGCGGTGATTCCGAGCTCCTCGGATAATTCCCGCAGGGCCGAAGGAAGCGGCTCCTCCCCCGCTGGGATGTGCCCCGCGGAGGAGGTATCGAACAATCCGGGGAAAGATTCCTTTTCCTCGCTGCGCCGCTGCAGCAGGATCTCCGTTCCGCCCCCGTTTTTCCGCACCACCCACACATGGGCCGTCCGATGAAGAATCCCCCTCCGGTGGGCCTCATCACGGCTGATCACTTTCCCGGTCGGGTTCCCGCTTTCATCCACGATATCCAGGTATTCCATGCCTTGCGCTCCTCATCGTCCGGCAGGTAAGGTCATTTCCTCCGAACCGCAAAATGCAGAAGAATAAAGGGTTTGCGGATATAATGATACAGAAATTCAGACGGGACGTCAAGCCGGTTCCCGCAAATAACGCATATGAGATGAATGCCGGATCCACGGTCTTTCAGACAGGAACACAGGCCTGATCGGACAGTGCTTGCACACGGTTCATGAATCCCGTATAATATTCGTGCGGTCCGCGAGCGGCATGAACTGCGCCTTTGCAGAACATGCGCTGGCAGCTGCTTTTGCGTCCGCGCCATCCCATCCGGATGATTGTGATGAGGAGATTGAAAAACGATGCAGATGAAGCTTTATCTTCATTCCGGCAATTTTCATGCCGACGATGTATTTTGCTGTGCCTTCCTCCGCCTGTACGGTCTGCAGCCGGAAACCTTCCGGGTGGCCGAAATCACGGATGAGATGAGAAAAGAAGCATCTGCCGGAACTGCCATTATCGCGGACATCGGCGAAATCTACGATCCCGGACGGAATATGTTTGACCATCACCAGCTTAACGCTCCCGTGCGAAAGGATGGGACGCGGTACGCCGCATTCGGCCTGCTGGTTCAAAAGTTCTGGAAGGAGGAATGGACCTGGAAGGATCGCTTTGAAAACGAATACGTCAAACCGATCGACGCGACGGATAACGGCCAGAGCAACTTTGTCATAAACAGGCTGATCAAGGCTTTTGTTCCCAACTGGAACAGTGACGAAGATCCCGACGCCGCGTTTTTTCAGGCTGTTGATTTTGCTTATGGAATTCTGGAAAGAGATTTTGCCAGACGCGCCGCGATACGGGACGCGGAAATCGAAATCGAAATACGGGCCGGCGAAGCCAAAGACGGCATACTGATCCTTGAAAAATACATCCCGTTTGACAGCTGTCTGGACAGTTCCATGGGCGTAAAAACCGTGATCTATCCCAGCAATCGCTCCGGCTATGACTGCCGGATCGTGTCCATCGAAGCAGGACGAAAAGAAATAGCCGGCACCTTTCATCGGCTGCGCGCGGGATCGGGCGGCTGCACTTTCCTGCACAAGGATGGTTTTCTGGCAAGCTTTGACACGCTGGAGCACGCCATCGAAGCCGCAAAACGCGTATTCTGATCACGGCTCAATCCGCCTTCGCCGCATCCGGCATGAAATGGCTTTCCTTTTCTTACCTGTCCCGGTCACCCTGCCGGGACGTTTTTTCGTCCGCCGGACGGAGTTCGCAGCCCTGCTCCCGGTATGGATTCCCCACCTGAGCGCAGGCGGGATCACGGAAAGCTTCCCGCTTTTCTCTATGTGTTCTTTTTATATTCGAAGATCAGTCTGTCTCGAGATCTTTTCTTTCGCCGCCCGCCCCTGCGGCCTCACATACCGTGCCGGAAGTCTCCGCATTGCCGGTCTCGGCGCGCCCGCTTCCGGCCGAGGCCTCATCCTGCGGGATCGTCTTCACGCACAGCGTGAAATACAGGATATGTCCCACCCATACGACGGCAAGAATGATGCAGGGGATCCACACGCCTTTTCGGGCCATCATATAAAAACCGAAACCCATCAGCAGCGTCACGGTGCAGATGACGGAAATCTTCGTCGACCGCATCATGCCGCGCTTTTTTACGAAGGACTCCAGATGCTTTCGATAAAGGCCGGTACCCAGGAACCAGTCATGCAGTCTTTGCGAGCTGTTGGCAAAAAAGAACACGGTGAGCAGATAGAGCGGCGTCGTGGGCAGAACGGGCAGGAAAATACCCACCGTTCCGAGACCCAGACAAACGCAGCCCAGTGCCGCAAAAACATATTTTCTGATTTTCACGCCTGCTTTGATTCCTCCCTCCCGATCTTTGCGAAATACCCTGCCGGTGCCTGAAACTCGATGTGTTTTCATGTTTCCCGGTTTTCAGCCGGATGCTTTTATCCGGCCGCGCCATCCCCGCAAAGCTTCCGAAACGGCCCGGAAATACGGTGAGCCATTTCATGCTCATTATAGCATTGTTAATAATGTCTAACAAGTCTTTTCTCCGTTTTTCTTTGTTGGATGAAAAGCCGGATTCCTTTTTCCGGAGAAAGCTCCGGCCGGGCACCGGGGTGTTTCATCTGCCGCTTTCCGTCACGCGGAACATCCTGGTTTCTCCGAGATACGCGTCAAATTCGACTTCT
>CADBNX010000016.1 GCA_902796115.1 uncultured Eubacteriales bacterium | reverse complement strand
TTTTCATACCTTGACGCCAAGGCAATGCACAAGGAAAACAGTTTCGAGATTCGCTCGCGAATCTCGTCCTGGCTTTCCGCAGTGCATGGTCATGGCGCCGGGGGGCTCGCGGGGGGCACGGGTGCCCTCCCACGGTCACTGTTCACCTCGTGAACAGTGACGGGAAAGGGACCTGTCGCCCGGCTGATGAGACAGCGCAGGCGGCAATGCGGGGATACCGGTTTTCCGGCCAGGATATCCGCTTCGGTAAAGACGGCGAACAGGATCTGTCGGGACTGATACCGCTCAAAATCATAGGCGATAAAGATACGCCCGTTTTCGTCTGCCACGCCGTCCGGATAGGATACATCTGACCTTTCGTCCAGCATCAGTCCGCCTGTCCAGGTTCGTCCGTCGTCAAAGGAAAGCCTGGCGCACAGATTGTTGCGTCCGTGAAAATCCACATGATTGACCAGCAGCAGGTTCCCGGACGGCAGGCGCCGGATAAAGATGCGGGTGTCCGGGTTGGGAATGCCGCTGTGACCTTCCTGCCGCCAGGTGCGTCCGCCGTCCCGGGAAAAAGCCTGGCCGACGCCGTCGTAGCGGCGTACCAGCATCCACAGGCTTCCGTCCCGGCGTTCGACCACCATATGTTCGTCAAAACTGCGGTTCTTTACGTCCGCGCCTCCGAGCCATGAGAAAGACAGGCCCTGATCGCGCGAAACATAAACATTGGAAAAGCGCTCTCCCGCGACTTCCGGATGGTCCTCCAGGGGCTGCGCGCAGACCCATACGGCGCAGGGGAACAGCCATTCTCCGCTGCTCAGTACCGTGGGCTTGCACATCATGACGCCGTTTGCGATGCGGCGCGGAGGCTCCACGGCAAACTCCGTATCGTCCGGATGCGGAATGACGGCGGCCCATACACCGTCCCTGCCGTCAAAAAAACCATGGGACTGCGCCCAGGTGATCCACATCCTTCCGTTTGGATCCAGCCAGACATTGCAGTCAAATACCCGCATCTGCGGATCGGGATGCCGGATCACCAGCCAGGGATCCGTCCACGTGTGCCCGTCGTCATCACTGACGGCCAGCACGATGTAATTGCCGTTTTCTTCCGTATTGCCGCCGCTGTAAAACACGGAAAACAGGCGTCCTTTCCCTGTCCTGTCCAGGGAAGCGATCCCCTGCCAGTGCCGTCCTTCCGGCAGGTACTCCGCCTGCGTGGGATGAAGCGTGATTTCGGCCGGAGTCAGTTCCGCAGCGTAAAACATGTTTTCCGCTCCTTTCGCCGTGCTGAACCGTATGATTATACCATTCGCGGCGCTGAAAGAAAAGCATCATCCCGGAACAGCAAAGAACCTTTCTGATTTATGCTTGCGGTTTTTCCGCGTTCGTGATATCTTACTGTTGAGCGGGAAAAAGCACCGCTGAATACGGAAAAACGTGCAGATGATTTGAGAAACCGCAGTTCCGGTTCGGATCATTTCAGATTAACAGGAGGAAACTTATATGCTTCAGCAGGTCATGACAAAGCCGCACGAAATCGAATTCAGGGACATTCCGGTGCCGGAACCCCGAAAGGGCGAGGTACTGGTCAGGATCATGCGCATCGGCGTATGCGGCAGCGATATCCATGTGTATCACGGAACGCACCCGTATACGGGCTATCCCGTCACCCAGGGACACGAGGTGAGCGGGGAAATCACGGTACTCGGCGAGGGTGTGGAGGGGCTGCATGTCGGCCAGAAGGTGACCATCGAGCCCCAGGTGACCTGCGGAAAATGCTATCCCTGCACGCACGGGAAATATAATCTGTGCGAAAAGCTGAAGGTGATGGGCTTTCAGACCACGGGCACCGCAAGCGAGTATTTCGCGGTGGATGCCTCCAAGGTCACCCCGCTGCCGGATCATATGACCTTTGACGAGGGCGCGATGATCGAGCCGCTCGCGGTAACGATCCACGCCGCGAAACGATTCCCGGAGCTCAAAGGCGCGAAATGCGCGGTGCTGGGCTGCGGCCCCATCGGCGCGCTGCTGGTGCAGAGCCTGAAGGCGCTCGGCGCGGCGCAGGTCATGGCGACGGATATCAGCGATTACAGGCTCGGACTTGTGAAGCAGCTGGGCGCGGACGCTGTGTTCAATACGGCAGGGAAAGATTTCGGGGAGGCACTGCTGGAAACCTTCGGACCGGACAAGGCGGACGTGATCTATGACTGTGCCGGAAACGACGTTACGATGAACAGCGCGATTCAGAACGCCAGGAAAGGAAGCACGATCATCCTGGTGGCTGTGTTCGCGAAAATGGCCAATGTGGACCTGGCAAAGCTGAACGATTCGGAACTGGACCTGAATACATCGATGATGTACCGGCACGAGGATTACGCGGAGGCGATCCGCCTGGTCGGGGAAGGCAAAATCAGGCTGGAACCGCTGATGAGCAATCATTTTGCCTTCAAGGATTATCTGAAAGCGTATGAGTATATCGACGCGAACCGGGAAAAGACCATGAAGGTGCTGATTGACGTGCAATAAAGGTCTACAGTTCAGCCTTAGGCTGAGCTGTATGCGGGAGGTACCCGTACCTCCCGCATCCTCCATCCTTAGGGCGCAGTCTTTCCGGTTTTCGGATGAAGGAAGGCACCGGTATGACAGAAGCCGAGTGACTCTGCCGGAAAAGCAGATCCGCAAACGCGCCGCGTTGATCCTGAAACAGCAATAACAGCTCCAAACAGAAAAACACCTTCCGTGTGTGCGTCATCAGACACGGAAGGTGTTTCTTTCAGGCGTTAAACCACCTTGAAGCAGAACGGCTGGCTGTCCAGATACACCTCCAGGATGGGAAGATCCTCCGGGATGACGTGCGCGACTTTGCCGGCCTTTTCGCTTGCGGGAAGATCGCGGCGCACGATCTGCACCTCACCGGCATACCGGCAGCACATATCCCGCAGGATGGTGATATCGCCCGCGTGCCGTTCCGCGGTGATACCGCCTTTAAAATCACGGTACATGTTCTCCGCATCGCCGAAGGAGGAGCGGACAAACGCGTCCAGCAGGCGGCCGTTCTGCATCTGCCGGAACTGCCGCCCGTCCAGCCAACGGATCACGGGATCGTCCACATCCGCCCGGATGCGGAAGGTCACCGCGGGCTTGGCCTCAAAATGACCCAGGATGCGCAGCTCTTCCGAGGAAGCCAGGTCATCGCCGAAGAAGATGTCGTCGAATTCCAGCAGCATCATTTCCTGCAGTACGGCATTCAGATCCATATCACGGTGGCGCTCCAGCGTGGGAAGTCCCTCGCCGACGGCATAGCGCCGATGCGTCTGCGAGGCGATAAAGCCTCCGACGCGGTAACCGTACTGACGGATCAGGCGGTTGTTTCTGAGCGTGTGTTCCGGCAGCATGCCCGTATAGGTAACGGGATAGTAATTATGGCAGAAACGCACGTTTTCCTTGTTGATGCCCAGGCGGTCAAATGCATCGAGCATGTCGGCCGTCACATGCGCCGCGTTCAGTTCCAGCATCAGCCCGTCCGTATTGTGGCTCAGTTCCGCGGTCTGCTCCCGGGTATAGCCGCCGTCCAGCCGGATCACATCCAGGCCGAACTGTTTGAAATCAGAGGCTTTGTTCAGGTCCAGGCCGAACATTTTCGCCGTGCGCGGG
>CADBNX010000015.1 GCA_902796115.1 uncultured Eubacteriales bacterium | reverse complement strand
TGGACGGGGTGAGGCTGACGGTGCTGCGCACCTTCAATCCGCAGTTCACAGGCAATGTGATGAATAACGCGTCCATGGTGTTCCGCATGGACGCGTGCGGACAGAGCGTGCTTTTCACCGGCGATCTGGGGATCGAAGGGGGAGAGGAAACGCTGCGTACCGTGCCGGCGGAGCTGCTCCGATGTGACTTTGTGCAGATGGCCCATCACGGCCAGCAGGGTGTGAACCGGCGCTTCTATGAGGCGGTTCACCCGAAAGCCTACCTGTGGGCCACACCGCTGTGGCTATGGGAGAATAACGCCGGAAAGGGCTTTGATACGCACATCTGGAAAACGGTCGAAGTGCGCGGATGGATAGAAGAAATGGGCGTAAAACATCATTTTATCAACAAGGACGGCACACAGGTCATCGAACTGCCGTATCCGTTTGAGGAACGGTAAGCGGCCGGAGAAAACAACCGGAAAAAGCTAACGGGACAGATCGATCCAGTACCTTTCCACATCCACGTCTTCACCCGGTTCGTAAACCGTGGATTCATAAATGCCGCCGTTTTTCAGGATCGTTTTCCTGCTGCCTTCGTTGCCCTTGATACAGGTAACCAGGACCCTGCCGATGCCTCTGTCCCGGAACTTCGGAAGCACCAGATGCAGCATCCGCGACGCGTACCCCCTGCGCCGCTCACCCGGAGCTACGGAGTAGCCGATGTTTCCCCCGAACTTTTCCAGATAATCATTGAGAATGTACCGGGTATCGATCATTCCGACGATCTTCCGGTCTTCTTCCCGGACGAAGATATACTGCTCCGCCGGAGCGCGCCTATCCGGAATTCCGGGGGCTTTCTGTGAATCGAGATATGCGATCCAGTCTCCGGGATCATCAAAATGCCGGAGTTTACTGGTGCCATCCATCGAATCGCCGCTGTCAAGGAACTCTTTCCGATACGCCCGGATCTGCCGTGCGTATTCCATTGTCGGTTCAATCAGCTTCATTCTGCCGCGGTCAGCACGGTATGCGCGCGGGTGAGCACATTCCGGTCGTCCTCGTAGGTGAGCAGCGCGAGCGCCTGCTCATAGGGCAGGAAACGGATTTCCTGCACCTCGGACGGCTGGGGCTTCGCCTGCGTGCTTTTCGTTTCCGCCAGGAAAAAAACGACGTCCTTGAGCCTTCCCGGGCGCGGACTGTAGGTAATGGTCTCCCGGAAAGGCGGGATGAAGGTGACGCTGAGAGAAGTTTCCTCCATGATCTCCCGCGCGGCGGTCTGCTGCTCGGTTTCGCCGCTTTCCACATGTCCCTTGCAGAGGGAGACGTGTCCCTGCTGCATGATTTCGATCAGATAGAGCAGTTTCTGATCCTGCCTGGCAAAAATCACGGCGCCGCAGCTTTTTTCCTTCCGGAGCGGCGCGCTGCCGGAGGAAGTGTCCCTGGCGGCGTTGTATACCGGACCCAGGGGGGCATAGCGGCGCGTGATCCATTTGCAGATCCCGTCCAGCCCCGGATAGATCATCCGTTCCGAAATGTTGATGTAATCCAGTTTATCACGGATCTCGAGCTTCACCCGGGCGGGGATCACGATGCGGGAAAAGCATTCCTCCGCGTAGGGAAGCGTATCCAGCGCGGTCTGTACGCTGCTGGTCACACTGAAAAGCGCGTACTGATTGGCGATCCGGTCCACCATGCTGGCGGGCTCAAAGAAAAGCGCGAAGGGCTGTCCCGCGTTTTCGAGGCGCTTCAGGCTGTCGAAGCTTTCCCCGAGCTGCTCCAGCTCGTCCATGGAAAAAATATTGGCCCGGTTCCCGCGCAGCATTTCCTGCAGGGATGAGGGCAGGTGAGTGTTGATGCGGTTGACGTCCGCCTTATAGATGACCCCGTCGCGGTCGTAAAGCTTCTGATCCTCCGTGGCGAAATGCGCGGCGACGAGCGGGGAATACGTCCAGTCCAGCAGCCGGGTAGGCAGTCCGAACTGCTGCCCGATGACCAGGAACTGCCAGAAGCTGGCGCTCTGATCCAGGTCGGCATAGCCGTATTTTTTCAGGGAGCGCAGCATCTGCTTTTCCAGGGAAAGATCGTGCGCGCAGACGCGGTTCAGGGAGGAGAGCAAACCCCAGTGCGCGCTGCCCATGCCGCGGTACACGCTGTTGGAGCGGTAGCGCATGATGCTTTCATCCCATACGTCCTCAAAAATGACTTTCTGAAGCTCATCCCAGTTATGAACGGTTACTTCACGCATGAAGGACCTCCGAAAACTCAGGGTTCGATCCGTACAGGGCAGGAAAGGGGAACCGCATGGTACAGCGTTTCCGCGTCGGCGTCCGACAGCGCGACGCAGCCGCCTGTCCAGTCCCGCGCGGTGCCGCCGCCGTGAATGAAGATTTCTCCGCCGAGCGCGCTGCCCCATGGCGGGCGGGTGCCGGATGCCTCGGCCGCTTCGATGACTTTCAGCAGTTCTTCATCCGCGCCGCAGCGCAGCGCGTCCGCGCGGTTCGGATAACTGATGCCCAGGGAAGGACCCCATTTGCCCTGCTTTTTGAGGCATACGCGGTAGATCCCCTCCGGCGTGCGTCCGTCCCCTTCCCGTTCCTTGGGGCCGACGGAAGCGGAACCGAGCGCGACAGCAAAATCCTTCCATACGGTATGGTTCCGGATCAGATACAGCCTGCGCTCGCCCTTGCGGACCACGATCAGCGTCTTTTCGGGCGATGCGTCGGCAAGCGCCAGGTCCGCTTCGATCTGCCGGATCATGGCAGGCGTTTTTTCGATTCGGCTGATCTGCCAGGGTGTCCGGGTCAGATCCGGCATGTCCCACCGGCTGAAGGTATTGACCCACAGCGCAGGGCAGCCGCTGCGAAAGGCGCCCGTGATATCGTTGAGCGGATGATCGCCCACATACACCATCTCGCCCGGCAGCACGCCAAGCTTCTCCGCCATGGCATGAAAAATAGCGGGATCCGGTTTATGAATGCCGAATTCGGCGGAGATCAGGACGGCGTCGAAGGCGTTCTCCAGACCCAGCATATGCAGCTTGGGGCGCTGGACCGTGCCTCGGCCGTTGGTGATCAGGGCAACCAGATACCCCTGCGCGCGCAGTGCGGAGAGCATCGGCAGGGTTTGGGGAAGCGGAACGGCATGATGCGTGAAAAGGGAATCCAGCATCACGTCGTGGTATACCTGATAGGGCGGGGGAGAGCGGAACAG
>CADBNX010000014.1 GCA_902796115.1 uncultured Eubacteriales bacterium | reverse complement strand
TTCCGGGGCTGTGATGCCAGGGTATTCTCAAAATACCCTGGCATCACAGCCCCGGATCATCATCATTCAGCAGCTTCGCCGGGCGGAGCCGAGCGCACCCTGTGGGCTACGAGGCGAAATCCCAGTGAGAGACAGGCGTGTGCAAACAAAGTGAAGCAGACACCATCTCGAACTGCGCCCAAGGGGCAGAGACCGGAAGGTACGGGTACCCACCCGCACTCACTGTTCACCCTGTGAACAGTGAACGAAAAAGTATGTATTTCTCCTCTCCCCCTGTTGACACGCTTTCCCCGCGGGTGTATGCTTCCTGCGGAATCCTGTGAAAGGCGTCGCGGCGCAGGCGCCTGCAGTCGGGTGCCTGCCGCAATCCACCGCTTTCCGTGCGTATGAAGCGGTGGATTTTATGGACAGCCGGAGGGAAGTATGGAAGAGAACCGTCTGAACGAATGCAGAAGAATCATCAACGAAACTGACCTGGAAATGGCGCGGCTCTTTGAAAAACGCATGGACGCCGTGCGCGGCATCGCCGCGTGGAAAAAGGAGCACGGTCTGCCCATCCTTGACGCGGAGAGGGAAAGGGTCCTTCTGGAGCGCAACCTGACGTACCTGACGAAGGAAGAATACCGGGACGATTACCGCCTCTTCCAGCAGGCGGTCATGGACATATCGAAGGATTTCCAGAAACGCCTGACGGAAAAACCGCAGGATGCGTGATTCCGAAAACACGGCCGCCGCTCCGGAGAAAACGGGCAGGCCCGCGGCGCGGCCGGTCGGTTTCTGCCGTACGTGCTTCTCAGGGAGGAACAACCATGCTGATCCCGCTCGCGCTGAAAGAGAATTCCTGTGACATCGTGCTGGAGCGCGGCTGCCTCGCGGAGGCCGGCCGGCTTCTGGACCTGAAACGCAGGGTGCTGATCGTGACGGACACCGGCGTGCCCGCCGGGTATCCGCGCATGCTTTCCGCGCAGTGCGCGGAGAGCGTAACCGTGACCCTGCCCGAAGGCGAGGACAGCAAAAGCACGGATCATTTCCTTTTGCTCCTGCGGCGCATGCTTTCAGAGGGCTTTACCCGCGGAGACTGCGTGGCCGCGGTCGGCGGCGGCATGCCCGGGGATGTCGCCGGCTTTGCCTCCGCCTGTTATATGCGCGGCATCGATTTTTACAATATCCCCACCACCCTCCTTGCCCAGGTGGATTCCTCCGTCGGCGGAAAAACCGCGATCGATCTGGACGGCATCAAAAACGTGATCGGCGCGTTTCACCAGCCGAGGCGCGTGCTGATCGATCCGGATACCCTCGGCACCCTGCCGGACCGGCAATGGTCAAACGGGCTCGCGGAAGCGGTCAAGATGGCACTTTGCTTTGACGCGGAAGGCTTCTCCCTGTTTGAGCGGACCGACCCCCGCGCCCACGTCACGGAGATCATCGAGCGGGCGCTCCGCATCAAAACGCGCGTCGTGGAGCAGGACGAGAAGGATCAGGGGCTCCGGCAGACGCTGAATTTCGGCCACACCCTGGGGCACGGCATCGAAAGCCTGCACGGGGAAAACAGGCTGCTGCACGGTGAGTGCGTGGCGCTGGGCATGCTGCCGATGTGCGGCGAAGCGGTGCGCGAAAGGCTGCGAGCCGTGCTTGAAAAGCTGGGCCTTCCCACCCGCTGCGTCGCGCCGGCTTCCGCCGTGATGCGCGCCCTGCTCCACGACAAAAAAATGAAAAACGGCGCCGTCAGCGCGATCCTGTGCGATGAAATCGGCACCTGCCGCGTGCAGACGATGCGGCCGGAGGAGATCCGCGCACGGTACCTGAGCACATTTCCGGAGGCATTGCCATGAAAAACACATTCGGTCAGAGCGTCTGCGTGACCCTGTTCGGGGAAAGCCACGGGGAGGCTGTCGGCGCGGTGCTGGACGGACTGGCGCCGGGCATCCCGGTGGATGAGGCGTATATTGCCGCACGGCTCACGCTGCGCCATCCGTACGGGCAGATCGGCACCGCGCGGCGGGAGGCGGACGCATTCCGCATCGTGAGCGGCGTGTACCGCGGCAGGACCTGCGGCACCCCGCTCACCGTCCTTATCGAAAACGCGGACGTAAAAAGCGGCGATTATCCGCCGGGGCGCCTGCGTCCCGGGCACGCGGACCTGACCGCGCGAATGAAATACCACGGTTTTTCGGATCCGCGGGGCGGCGGGCATTTCAGCGGCCGCCTCACCGCCGCGCTCTGCGCCGTCGGAGCCGTCGCCCTGCGGGCGCTCGAGGCGCGCTCCGTCCGCGTCGGCACGCATATCGCGCGCTGCGCCGGCATCGACGACGCGGCTTTCCGCTGCCCGGAGGAAGAGATCCCCCTCCTGAACACGCTTCCCTTCGCGGTACTGGACGAGGCCCGGGGCAAGGCCATGCGGGAGGCCATCCGCCGCGCCGCGGAAGACGGCGACAGCGTGGGCGGGATCCTCGAGACCGCCGTCACCGGCATGCCGGGCGGCGTGGGCGAGCCGTGGTTCGACACGGCGGAAGGATTGCTCGCGCACGCCCTGTTTTCCGTTCCGGCCGTCAAGGGCGTGGAATTCGGCGGCGGGTTCGCGCTGGCGGATATGAAGGGCAGCGAGGCGAACGACGCCCTGTGCCTGAAGGACGGCCGCATCGTCACACGCACCAATCACAACGGCGGCGTCAACGGCGGCATCACAAACGGCATGCCCCTCCTGTTCCGCTGCGCGGTGAAGCCCACCCCGTCCATCCGGCGCGAACAAAGCAGCGTGAACGCGGATACGATGCGGGAAGAAAGCCTCATCATTGAAGGCCGGCATGACCCGGCCATCGTGCACCGGGCGCGCGCGGCGGTGGACAGCGTCACCGCACTGGTACTGTGCGACCTGCTCGCCCTGCGTTTCGGAACGGACTGGCTGCGGGGAGAGGAAGCCTGAAAGCGTATTTCCATGAAGCAACCGTGAACAGGAGGTTCAGAACGGCAGCATGATCTACGGCTGCATCGGGGAGCATCTCTCCCACAGCTATTCCGCGGAGATCCACCGCCTGATCGGGAATGAGCCCTATGAACTGAAGGAGATCGAACCGGAAAACCTGGGCTCTTTCCTGCGGGAAAGCGATTTTTGCGCCGTGAATGTGACGATCCCCTACAAGGAAGCCGTCATCCCCTATCTTGCGGAAATGAGCCCCACCGCGCGCGCCGTCGGCGCGGTGAATACGATCATCCGTCACGGTGACGGAACGCTGTCCGGATACAACACGGACGTGTGGGGCCTGACAGCGCTGTTCCGGCACGCCGGGATCGACCCGGCCGGCAGGAAGGCGCTGATCCTCGGAACGGGCGGTACCTCAAAAACCGCGCTTTATACCCTTCGCGGCCTCGGCGCGCGGGAGATCCTCCGCGTCAGCCGCAGCGGCCGGGAAGGCGCGGTCACCTATGAGGAAGCCCTCGAAAAGCACCGGGACGCGGAAATCGTCGTAAACGCCACACCCTGCGGCATGTATCCCGAACCGGAAGGGATGCCGCTGGATCCGGACGCTTTTCCCGCGCTCCGCGGCGTCGCGGACGCGATCTATAACCCGCTGCGCAGCCGCCTGATCCTGCGCGCGCGGGCGCGCGGCATCCCGGCCGAAGGCGGGCTGTATATGCTCGCGGCGCAGGCGGTGAAGGCGGCGGAGCTGTTCCGCGGCCGCACATACCCCGGGGAAATGACGGAAGATATTTATCGCCGGGTGCTGCGCGGCAGGGAGAACGCGGTGCTCATCGGCATGCCGGGCAGCGGCAAAAGCAGCGCCGCGGCCGCGCTCGCGCGGAGGCTTGGGCGCGAATGGGCGGATACCGATTCCCTGATCGTGCGCAAGACCGGTATGGAAATCACGGAAATCTTCCGCAGGTTCGGCGAGGCGCGCTTCCGTGAGCTGGAAAGCCATGTTATCCGCGATCTTTCCTGCCGCACGGGCCTTGTGATCGCAACCGGCGGCGGCGCGGTGCTGAAAAAGGAAAACCTTGAAGCGCTGAGGCGCAACGGCCACCTGTTTCTGCTGGACCGGCCGCTTGGCGAGCTTCTCCCCACTTCGGACCGTCCGCTTGCGGATTCAGAGGAAAAGCTGCTCCGGCTGTATCGGGAGCGGATGCTCCTCTACCGCGCCGCCGCGGACGAAATCATCCCGACGGGCCGCAGCCC
>CADBNX010000013.1 GCA_902796115.1 uncultured Eubacteriales bacterium | reverse complement strand
GCGACCCGCTCCCAGCTGTTCGACCACGTGGCGCAGTGCGTGGAAAACCTCTATCTTCCCGAAGGCGCGCTGGGGCTCAACGTGGAGTTGAACTGGGACGTACCGCTGGAAAACATGGCGGCGGTGCTGGACGCTGTGGAAAAATACCGGCATTATCACAAGCCTGTGATCCGTCCGGGGGCATAATATCACAGCAGGGATCCGGTGACAGGAGAATCGCTAATCCTCTTTCTGCTCCACAAATACGCAGTTCGCCGCCGTATCGCAGAAGCTTTCCGCTGCGCTGCCCGGGATTCCGATCACATACACCCTGCCGCATCCATCGAACGCCGTCGGATCAACAGCCGTGACCGAATCCGGAATGCGGATCCACTTCAGGTTCCCGCAGTCCCGGAACGCATATGCGCCGATGACCTGACACCCGTCCGGAATGAAAACAGATTCAGCCGATATACCCGCAAAAGCTTCTTCGCCGATATCCTTCAGCGCGGAAAGCTGTCTGAGAGCCGCGAGATCCACGTTCACCCAGCTAAACCGGGCATTTACCCGGATATCCGCCTCCGGCAGCGTAAAGGTATAGCAAAGCCCTTTTACCCATACAGGATCAATCGTCACCGTTTCGTTCCCGCTGTTCCGGTAAGTCACTGTCAGAGAATCCGGAATATAGCCGGGACTCGGCCGGAGCGTCAATACCGCTGTCCGGTCGTCTTCCGCGGCAGACTGCCGCTGCAGGAGAACCGTTCCGTTCCCAGGCTCAGTACTGATTTCATACCGCCAGTTTTCGACCGTAACCGGGATGCATTCCGGTTCCAGATCAAGATGTTCCTCATCCCCGATGATCCGGTACCATACATACCAGGTTCCGCTGCTATACGCCGTCGGTATCTCCCCTCTCCAGCCATACTCCGGCAGATCGACGGTTTCTTTGCTCAGGGCGTACTGAAGCTCACCGCCTTCCGCTTTGCCCGCGGTGACAAGCTGTACCGCCGCGCCGGTATAAAGGAGCCCGTCAATCGCGGCGGGGCGTACAGTCAGCCTGGAAGGTTTATACGGATCCTCTCCGAGCTCTTCCTCAGGCACGACCTCGGGAACAGGACGTAATTCGGGGCATAGTGCGATAACACTCATCGAAACCGTCTTCCCGTCCGGCAGAGCGGCGGTAAGCACGGTTTTTCCGTTCCCGACCGCTTCCACCACCCCCGCATCCCGGACACGCAGTACGGACTCATCTCCGACGCTCCACACCGCGTGTTCTTTCATATCGATTGCTGTGAGCCAGGTTTTTTCGGGGCTCGGCTGACGCCAGGCATACAGCTTATAATCATAGCTTTTTCCCGATACCAGAACGATACTGTCACTGTCCGATGTGTAAATTCCGTAGAGTTCGTCAATAAAAGGCATATGCGCTTCTTCGGAATACACAACCATCACCGCGCAGCTCCCCGTGTATCCCTTCCACGCCGCGGTCAGCGTTCCCCAGCCGGGCTCGACTCCCTTCAGCATGCCGCTCTCCAGCACGGCACAGCTGCCTTCCACACTCCATGTGACTTCCGACGCGTTCAGCGGCTCTCCGGCCAGGTAAGCTTCCAACGGACAAACTTCCTCCGGAAACAGCTGTATCTCTTTCAGTTTAAAGGTGATCCCCGCACTCTCGTCGAAAAAAGGCCATCCGTGTTCCTCCGCATACGTTTCCGCAGCGGTCCCCGCGTATCCGTAAATCGCGTATCTCTCCTCTGTGCCGGTAAACCCGCCGAATTTCTGTTCCGCGATTGAGCGGATCGTGGCGGGAAAATGGATTTCCAGTGCGGTGTTGATGATACTGCAGTCAATATCGGTCACCGAATCCGGAATCACCAGTTTTTTCAGTCTGGTGCTTCCGAACGCGCCTTCCCCGATTTTCTTCAGATTCCGGGACAGGCGGATCTCCCGCAAATGATTGAACCCGTCGCCTTGCTGCAGATAATACCTGTTTTGTGCCGGATAATTCCCTCTGAACGCATCAATACAGATTTCTTCCACCGTATCCGCCATGGTTACGCTGGTGTAGGTATTCCGACCCGCAAAAGCCTTCTCCCCGATGACGCGTACCCCGGAAGAGATCGTAATCGAATCAAGCGGAATATCCAGGAATGCTTTTGCTCCGATCACTTCGACCCCTGCGGGCGTCACCAGATCGGGATCCACTCCCCGCGTACCCATGACAAGCGTTTTGCCGTCCTTTGTCAGCAGCATGTTCCCGATCGCGGAATACACGGCATTCTCCTCTGCGACGGTAAGCTCCTCAAGATACGGGGTATCCAGAAACGCAGTCGGATCAACCTGCTTGACTGCGGCCGGCAGGTGAATGGCGCAAATTCCCGTCGTGGTCAACGCACCGCTTACGATCGTCTCCAGCGTCTGCGGAAGCGTCAGAGACGCAAGCGAAGTGCATTCCGCAAACACGCCTTCCGCCAGCACCCGAACGCCGTTTTTCAGCGTGACGCGCGACAGATTCTGGCAATGGTGAAACGCTTCCGGCCCCGGTGCCTGTACCCATCCGGGAATAACCGCGGTGGTAATGCTGTTGCAGTATGCGAAAGCCGCTTCGCCGATCTCCCTTACGCCGTCCGGGAGGATCGGATCCGTTGTCAGTTCCTCACAGTAATAAAACGCCGCTTCTCCGATCCTCCGGAGTGTGGACGGGAAGTTTACCTTCTGAAGACGGGTGCATCCGTCGAACGCATCATCTCCGATTTCGAGAAGCCCTTCCGGAAGGATGACTTCCCTGATCGTCTGATTCCCCAGAAAGGTGCCTTCCAGAGCGATCACTTTCTCACCGTTGATTTGCGACGGCACGGTTACGATTTCCTCAGTTCCCGGATAATCGATCAGACACAGACCGCCTTCGACCTTCTTATACAGAAAACCCGAGTCTCCCGCAGACACCAGCGAAACATGCAGTCCCCGTTCCCCGGACTTCTCGCCGGAATCGTAAACGCAAAGGATTTCGGCATCCGCTCCGTTGTACTTCCAGGTTCGTAACGCCATCATGCCGCTGAGCATCAGTCCGTCCAGCCGTCCGATCGCCGGCTCGCTGTCCGGGTTCAGCACAAAACGCTTCTCTCCCGCGTCCAGGGATGACTGGATCTCAGTGACCAGCCTCGTCTTTTTGGTTTCCAGTTCTCCAAGCACCAGCGGGGCATAGTTCTTCTCCGACGAAGCCTTTATTCCCGTTCCGCCGTAATACACGCTGTAATAGAGCACATCGTTAAAGCCAAACAGGTAATACGGCGCTCCGATCGTGCCCGTATCATCGTTAGTGCAGTCCACATAGCACCATTCCCCGTCGATCCGTACCGCATTCAGAGCATGCATTGTCCCACTCATCACGCATGGAATCCATCGTCCGTCCATCCCCGCGGCCTGCAGCAGCGCGCAGTACCCTCTGGCATAAGCGTCACAGGTACCGATTCCGCGGGTGAATACACTTTCCGCGTCATAATAGGTTTCAGAGCGGTCATATTCCATATGATCGCAAATCCAATTGTGCAGAGCAAACGCTTTTTCCCACTCATTCATGTCGGGCCGGACCACTTCAGCCACCACGCGCGCGGCCATATCGGACAGTTTTTCTTCCGCGTCCAGATCGCGCATGCGGCAGTTTCCGTCGTTGTGCTCACTCAGCACATTCCAGGCATAGCTTCCCTTACGGGCAGCGATGACATGATCCCTCTGGCCGTTGAAAAGCGAGTATTGCCGGAGTTCCCGCACGCTGTCCGGGATCACAACTTCCTGCAGTTCTTCCACAAGCCAGAAAATATCCCGATCCAGCACTTCAACGCCGTCCGGAATCGTGTAACACACCCCGTGGAAGGTTGGCAGCACGCGCAGCAGCGTCTTCCCGTCCGCGGTCAGCACCGAGTACCCGTCCTCGCCGAGCTTCAGCGTCGGCTCCCCGTCCCCGCGGATCAGCAGAAACTCATCAACAAAGCTGAAGCCGAACATATCGCTTCGGACTTCCAGATCGTCACGGACGGCGAATCTGCCGAAGCTGCTCGTATAGAAAGCATTGCCGTCTATCCTTTTCACAGAGGAGAAAAACACTTCCCGGAGGTAGCATCCTCCGAAAACGGTATTGCCCAATTCCTGAACGTATTCCAGTCCTTCAATCTCTTCCAGCCGTTCCAGCCCGCTGAACGCATACCAGGTCAGCTTGATCACGGTTTTCGGCAGGACAACTTTTCTGATTCCGTTGAAATAACTCCCCGCATGTTCCGCCGCAAGCCGTTCCAGCGAAATATGCGTGACCGGTTTTCCTGCAATCGTTTCGGGAATCGTCACCTCCGGTGAAGTGCCGTAATACTGCAGCACTTCGATGTGGTCCTCCATCTCAATATACATCAGCTGCGAGTCCTCGTCCGCGGAGCTTGCCCTGATCAGATCCTCGACCGGTATCCACTGCGTTGAATCCGTAAACAGAAGTTGTTCCGCCTGCGTCGGGTTTTCCGCGCAGGCAGACAGTCCAAACAGGATCAGCAAAGCTATGAGAACCGCTGTCAGCAGTTTTCGTTGCATCACATGAGCACTCCGTTCGGAACTCCCCGGCATCATCGTCTTTGTCCTCCGTAAAACCCGGAAACTTTCATCTCAGCCAAAGGAAAAACAGGCTGATCCGCCTCCGGCAGATGAATCAGAACCCGATCTGATCCGGGTCCTTGGCGTATCCCACGCAGCCCTTCAGATCCGCGATCAGCTGTACGTCCTCTTCCGACAGTTCAAAATCGAACACCCGCAGGTTTTCCCGGATGCGGGACGGCGTAACGGACTTGGGCAGCGGCAGCCAGCCGCGCTGCAGGCTCCAGCGGATGCAGATCTGCGCGATGCTGCGCCCGTATTTTTCGGCCAGATCCTGCATCTCGGGCACTTCAAAGATGCGTCCCACGCCCAGCGGACTGTAGGCTTCCAGCACCATGCCCCGCTCCCGGCACCACGATACCGTTTCGTCCTGTGTTTCTCCCGGGCAAAGGCGGATCTGATTCACCGCCGGCGCGATTTTCGCGTTTTTCAGCAGCGCCTCCAGATGGTGCGGACGGAAATTGCTCACGCCGATCGCCCGGATCTTTCCCGCTTCATACAGTTCTTCCATGGCCTTCCAGCTTTCCGCGTTGGCTTCCTGC
>CADBNX010000012.1 GCA_902796115.1 uncultured Eubacteriales bacterium | reverse complement strand
CAATGTCGAATTCCGGCCATTCCTTGCGGGAAAGGTTCTGCCCGATCCAGTTGAACTGCGCCTTCTCCCCCGCCCAGGGCGCGAAATCCGGCAGCAGGTTATGCCCGTTGTCCGACAGGAACAGCGGGTTTTCAAAGAATACCCGGCCCTCGTAATTTTCGCCCTCAAGGAAACAGCACACGTTCGCGGTGCTTTCCGCGCGCAGCGTGAATTCCCTTGCCAGCTCCCGCCAGCCGTACGTTCCCTCCGGCACGGAAAGCGTGAGCACCTCGTCCGGTTCGGCGAGCGTGCCGCGTTTATCGACGCCCTCTTTCTTCGCGCGCACCTCAAACACAAAGCGCAGATACCCGCCCTCGCGCACGCGCAGGTTTTCCGCCTTCACGCGGATGCCCATCGTCCACCGGTCCCCCGCGCCCACAAGCGCCAGGTAGGACAGCACAGGCGGGAAAATTACCTTATGGAACGCGCATTTGGGGTACGGGACCGCTTCCCCGGAATAATCCAGGCAGTACTGGCAGCGGTACGCTTCCTTCGCGTTCAGCGAATCGTCGATATACCGATAGGTGATCGGGTAATCCGGCTCGTTTTTCCACTGGTAAAACAGGGCGGTCTCGCCGGTGAAGAACAGCCGGTCCGCCTGCCCCATGCCGGCCCCGTCGAACGGCAGGGTAAAGCACTCTCCCGGTTTCAGATGCACGTCCTCCGCGCCGTACAGGCGCGTATAGCTTTCACGGTACATATTTCGCCCTCTTTCATACCCCTGTGCATGTCAGCTGAACAATGCTGTGATTCTGTCGGTTGTCCTTCCCATTTCTGCTCCCTTTTTCGGGTGCGACAGTCTGCAGCAGATTGACCGATGTCATTATAACCGAATTCTTCTCGTCTGTCATCATCACCACCTAAATACAGCATAGCTGCGGTTACTGCTCAGCCTCGGCTATAGGAAAACGGAGCAGAAACGAAAAACACTCCCGTTTCTTTGTTCCCCACTTGACGAGCCTCATATATCGAGATATAATTTTAACGGAAATTCTTATTGATTTCCGTGTAAACTATATCATTAGGGCGGTGATGAAATGACCTATGCGGAATATGTTGAGAAGTATATCGAACAGCAGCCTATGGCAGCTCCCATTTTTACAACGGAAATCAGCAAAAAGCTGGAAGCGCATTTTCAGCTCCTACCTGCAAAGGCCGCCGCAGCGACAAGTGTAGCGGTCAAACGGATCATGGATCGAAGAACGATCCCTGACCTGCGGTTCTATCAAAAGGGAGTATATTACAAAACCGCGGTGACTCCCTTTGGAGAGATAGGGATTGACAAGGAAAAACTGATTGCGCATAAGTATCTGAACCCAGATCAGGGATATGATACCGGAGCCGGCTTGCTGTACAGGCTTGGATTGACAACACAGATCCCCAATGAGCGCCTGATTGCGACCAATGCTGCGCGGGAATGTATGCGCCGTGATGAGAAGCTGAACGTCTCCATCTGTCCACCCAAAACAAAGATCACGGCAGACAACAAGGCATATCTGCAAATGCTGGATGCGCTGGAGCAAATGGATCATGCGCCCATAGATACGGAGGAACCGTATCAAACGCTTGCGGATCACATACAGCACCATCACCTGCAATATGGTATTTTATTGTCTCTGGCAGATCAATATTATCCGCAGAAAACAATTATGCAGCTTGCTCATACGGCTGCTAAGGGAGACGTAAAACCATGAACCTTCATCTTGAACGCTCTGCTTTCCGGGTTTTGCTCAACAACATCCACGAGCGTACAGGATACCGGGAAGATGTGCTGGAAAAAGACTATTATGTGACGCTGATTCTGAAAGAATTAGCGGACAAGCAAGCCAAGGGATTGCCGGCGTGAAGCCTCAACAGTTTACTTTTTTTGCTGATGTTGAAACAAATCATGCTGTACGGAAAGCGTATGAAACCATGCAGAATCAATATGTTCTGCTCTCCTCAGATCGCATTCCGTTTGAAAAGGCAGTTTCAGCCATGAAAGATATTCACGCTCATCTGCAGGAATCTCCTGCCTGGTCAGAATATCGAGTGCCATTTCACATGTAAAAAAGCCGGAGGCCTTTCCGGAAGCACCATTATGAAAAGCAGGACTTGCTGCATTCATGTTTCTGCTACAGCTGCCTTTTCGTTTTCCTCTTCCTCGTTATCATAAATGCCAGCGCGACGGCGGCCGCTCCCCCCGCGAGCTTGCCTGCCAGGAAAGGCACCGCGGTGGAGGGATCCACCGTGAGCTGGAACGCCAGGTGATCGCCCAGCAGAAACGACGCGGGCACGAGGTAGGCCGCGTTCACGATCACGCCCCGGTCGTTCATATCCTTCATCATGCCGAAGGTGGGGATCGCGTTGACGGACGAGGTGATCAGCCCCATGACCGAGGCCTCGTCCATGCCGGCCTTCCGTCCGAGCCGGCCGAGCGGTTTGCCCAGGTATTTTTCCAGGAACCAGAGCAGCGTGAACGAACCGCTCAGGAAAATGACGATGCCGCCGATGATCTGAAGCCCTTCGTCGAAGGTGCCGAGCCACGGCACGTCCAGGCGCAGCACCTTGATCACCACCGCGGCCGCCAGCGCCGCCGTGAGCACGCCGGTGAGCACCGCGCCGAAAACCGTCACGATTTTCACAATGACGCGCTCGAAAAAGAGCAGCCCCGCGGCGAAGAACAGCGCGAGCAGGATGAGCGGCAGCAGGTTCAGCATCAGCTTTCCGAGCGGGATACCGAAGCATATCCCGCTCACAAAGCACGCGAGCGGAATGGTGGTGAGCCCCACGGCCAGCCCTTTCGCAAGCAGCGGGCGTTTCTCCGCGGGTGTGAGCGCGAACCCGACGGGGAAGGCGAACAGCAACGCGCAGCCCATGGTGCTTCCCATGATCGAACCGGTAAGCCGTCCCACGTCCGCGTCCTCCGCCAGCGCGAGGGCCAGCGGCCATCCGCCGGAATCGTTCGCCATGAACAGCCCGGCGATGACGGACGGGTCGATGCCGATCTTCCCCAGCACGGGCGTCAGCACCGGCGCGAGGGAGGATGCGATCAGGGGCGCGAGGGCGATCGGCCCGATCATGGCCAGGATCAGCGCGCCCGCCGTCCCGATGCCCTTTTCAAAGCTTTTGCCCGGCCCGAAGCGGCACCCGATCGCGCGGTCCGCCGCGCCGATCAGGGCGAAGAACAGGATGATATACGTGATGATATCGCCGACCTGCATATGCGTTCCCCTGTTTTGTAACCGGACCTGACCGCGTCCGGTCTTTTTTCCTCAGCGATTGCGCTTCAGCGGCACAGGCGCCGCTTCCGGTTTGATTTGCCCGTCCAGCATGGGATACATATGCCGGGCGAAGGCGCTGTAGGCTTCGGTGACCAGCGGATACGGCCGGTTGCACACGTCGATGAGCCCGATATTGTAGCATTCGCCGTCGAAGCGGCCCAGGAAAGGCTGGTCGCTGTATTCAAAATAGTGAATGCCCACCAGATGCGGATCCTGCGTAGTCTGTTCCATATAGTAGGACATCGCCTGCGCGCGTTCGGCCTGCGTATCCGCGTAACAGATGCCCCATGCGTCAAGGCCGCTGTCCATGGCGCCGATATGCCATTCGCCTACCACGATGGGAAGATCGACATGCCTGCTGATGACGGCGGCGGAGGTGACGGGTTCTTCCCCGTATTTATTGAAGGAGAACACGTCGAAATACCGCTCCGCGCCGCTGAGCGTCCTTTCGTCCGCGCGCCAGTAGCGCATGCCCAGGCAGAGATGGTTGGGGTCCGCTTCGCGCAGCGCGCGGCTGACCACCGCGCCGTACCGGTCCACCATGATCTGATGGAAGGCGTCCAGATCCGCCCGCGCGCCGTCCGGGATGTGCCCCGCCGGCTCCATCAGCTCGTCAAAGGAGGCAAAACCGCTGCCCCAGGCGGCGTTGAGGGCGCCGACATCGGCGTATTTCTGTTTCAGGAAGCCGATGAGCGCCTGCCTGGACGCGGGAAAACCGGCCTGCTGAAGCAGCTTCACCGCCAGGTTGTCGCCCGTGAGCCACTCCGGCTCGTTGGTAATGAAATACCCGAGCATCGCCCGATCGTCCCGCCACGGCACCAGCTCCCGCCGGGCCATCTCCCGCGCCGCCTGTTCGTATTCCGGGCTGAATACGTCGGGAAAATCCCGGAAAATGCAGCGCTTCGTCAGCGCGAAGAATTTGAACGTGATGACAAAGGGAATCCCGGCCATGGCCAGGAATTTCCGCGTGGGTTCGTCCCTGTAATCATTGACGCCCACGCCCAGCGTATTGACGCCCCAGGTGCGCATACGCGCGCTGTTGATTTCGATCCACGCGTCCAGCCATTCCTCACCGAATACGCGCATCATATTGGCTCGGGGCATATTCACCAGGGTACGTTTTTTCGCGGCTTCAAGCCCGTTGCGCACCACGTACTGGGGTATGGCGTCGCCCGTGCACCAGCACCGGGAATACAGCCCGTCTTTGGGCGGAAGCCATTCATACAGGTTTTCCAGATGATCCGCCATGGCATAGACGCCGGTCCGGGTGCCATAGCACATGCCGTTGGAGAAGAAGGCGTATCCGTCCGGGTCCACCAGCCACCAGCGCCGCCCGTCGTATTCCCGGCGGAACCAGCCCGTGGCCTCAAACTTCTTTTTCAGCCATCCGCCCCAGCGGGACCAGTCCGGCGGGTAAGCGTTGTGGGTTTTCGCCCATTCCCGTTCCCCGCGCAGATAATCGGAAAGCGCTTCGATGTCCCGGGTCTTTCCCGCCCAGGTGCCTTTCTTTCTTTGGCCCAGCTCGTCCACCAGCGGCAGGCCCTCCACATCCCGGGGCTGCCAGCCGTCCGTCAGCCGCAGCCCGGCAAAGACGACGCTGTCAAGCTTTCCGGCGCGCGGCACCACGACCACGTCGAAACAGAACACCCGTTCCGGTTCGGCGCATTCTCTCAGGCCGCCCTTAAAAACGCCCGGCTGCGGGGGCAGGAAAGCGCTGCCGCCCGCGAGCGTGCGCCCGTCCAGGGGAAAGGGCACCTGCACGCGGCAGTTGGGCAGCACGCGGTAAAACAGGGTAAGGAGCGGCGCGCCGCTTTCATCGGCCAGTTCCAGGCGCGTTTCCAACCCGTGCTCCGCTTCCGCTTCCAGCTCGGCGCAGGCCGTGGAAAAGGCGGTCCAGTTTTCCGGCGCTTTCACGCGCAGGCGAATGACGTTCGTTTCATCCGGTAAGATACGGCCGTTCCGGGCCCTGCCCTGAAGCACGGCAAACTGTTCCGCGGAAATCCAGCGTTCTGACATGGGGTGATCCTCCTTTGTGAAATACGGTCGGTTTCATCCGCGGCCCGTTCCGGTCAGAACGAAGGGCGCCGGCCCTGCCCCCCGCACCGCGTCGGCGGCCATCACGGATTCTGCCCGATGATGGTCCGGATGCCGGAAGGCACGTCGCGCAGCTGCTTCAGGTACTGCTGAAGCCGGGCTTCGGCTTCGTCAATCAGGTTCAGCGAATAATAGGAGCCCGGGCCCAGGTGGATCTTCCCGTCATAGCTCTTGATCAGCCAGGGCTGATTCTGCTGATGGATGGCCCGCATCTCCCGGTAATTATCCAGGTTCTCGATATCCTGCACGATCACGGAAATCAGCGCCGCGCGCAGCTTTTCAAGGCCCGCCACGGTGCTCCCCTCAAAATCGCGGTTCAGGAAGCCGGCTCTGTTCTCCAGCGTCGGATTCGCCCAGATCAGATCCCGGCGGTTCTGCACGCCGGCATACAGCAGCGCCGCGTACATCTTGAATTTTCCCAGTCCGCCGCTCATCGCGCTCAGCAGGCTCACGTCCGTAGCCAGGCCCGCGATGGAGGTTCCGGTTTCCCAGGCGTTCTTGATCGCTTCGTGTACCGCCTGGATCACCTTCTTCTTTCCCTGCCCATCCAGGATTTTGCCCAGTTCCAGGTTGCTGCTCAGATAATTCATGGTAGGCCCGTCGATGGAGCCCAGATCCTTCATCATATGGTTGGCCATGATCCTGAGAAAGACTTCCGGGCCGACCGTGACCTTCCAGCGTTTGAGGGTTTTTTCCATTTCGCTCCAGAACGCGTCCGGATCCAGTTCCATGCTGCACGTCCAGCCCGTATCGTTCGCGTTTTTCTTGACTCTGAATACAAAGAGCTTCTTGAACCAGTCGACCATCGACTCACGCAGTTCTTTTTCGATGACCCCGAGATCCGCCTGTCCGTCTTCCAGTTCCTCAAAGAAATCCTTCAGCATCACATCCTGCACATAATCCACCAGCAGCCCTATCAAATTGTTCACCAGATCCTCATACAGCTTCGGAAGGGATTCCATGAACACTTTTTCAAAATCCACCGAAGCGGTTTCCAGCGTCCGGGGAGTCACATCCAGCCCCGCGGCGGTCAGAAGCTGCGCCGCCGCGCTGTCCAGCGCGCCGCTGCGCACCATGTCAGAACCCGCGGGCAGGGATTGGATCTGCGCCTTATAATTCGTGAACGCGTCGATATAGGCCGCGGCCGCTTCCATCGTCGGCGTACGGGGCAGGGATTTGTCCTTCGACTTCCCTTTGCCGCCGAAATACGCTTCTTCCAGCGCTTCCACATAATCGTCGCACGCCTGGGCCAGCGCTTTTTTGTATACGTCCACATAAGCCGCCACCAGAACCTGCGCGTCATAGCCCGACACCGCGTCCGTCACGACGATTTCCAGGATATCCGCGGTTTTTGCCAGCAGCTCTTTCATCAGGGTCTGCACATATTCCGCGGTATCTCCGGAAATCCGTCCGGAGAAGTTCATCACATCCACGACGCTGATCGTGGAATTGATCGCCGCGTCGATCAGCGAAAAGATCGTTTTCACCGTCTGCTCCAAGATCGCGTTGTCGGACGCCGCGTCGATCAGCTTTCCGGTTACGGAATCGCTCTTCGTATAGCCCGCGGCAACCGTTTTATCCTGCATGGCGCTGCCGATCATCGCAAGGCGGATCTGCATGCCCCCGCCCTGATCCATTTCGTTGATTTCCGACAGGCCTTCCTTCCAGTCCATGAAGCCGAACAGCACGTTGTCATACTCCACATAGCCGTTCAGGCCCTCGCTGAGCTGCTGGATCCTTCCGGTCACGTTCCGGTCCGGCTCCGCGTTCAGATCGAATATCGTATCATACTCGCCCCACAGCGGCGCCACATTGTTCAGGAACCAGGCCCGGTATTTTTCGGCGTCCGTGGTCTGATCCACGATCACGGAAACCTCCGCGCTGTGGGAAGCGCCCGACGTATCCTGCGTGCTGAGGGTCAGCGTATAGCTGCCGTTCGCGAGCCGCGGCACGTCCGCCTCGATCGCGTTCCACCCGTCAAAGCTCTTTTCCACCACCGCCGCGCCGGCGGCGTTCTTCATCCGCAGCGTCAAATGCGGACTGGCCGGAAGCGCGAGGCCGGAAGCCCATTCCACGCGCAGGGTCTTTGCCTCCGCGTCCAGCTTCACGCCGTTTGCCGGGGTCAGGATCACAAGCCTGCCGCAGGCGGAAGACGGCACCGTGCGGGAGAGCTTCGCCTTTTCCAGGAACCCTGTGTCGCCGGTAAGGGTTTTCACCCTCACCCAGTCTCCCGCGTCATGCGTCACCGTAACGGGCCGGATATACTCCCCGCCCACAAGCGGCGCGTCCGCGCTGCTTCCGCGGATGGGGGACGATTTCAGCCGCAGCCCGCCGCTGACAGGATACGCCGTATAGGCGGCGTCGAGTTTTTTCGCGTAATAGAAGGCGTATGTGTCTTCCGCGAACGCGGCGCCGCCGGTCGCGGGATCGGTCAGGTCGTCGTCGTACGCCACAACGCGCACCTGCTGCCTGCCCGGCTGATACCCCGTGACGGGCACCATGAACAGGTGGTTCCATCCGCTCCACGTGAAGGCCGATACGCTTTCGCCGCCCTGCCTGACTCCGTTCAGGTACAGGTCCACACGGTCCACCGCGTCGTTGGTCTCCACATAAATATTCCCGCCGTCCGCGCCTTCGATCCAGGTATACACGCCGGACGCGCTGCCGGGCCTTACGGCCGTGACACGGGGGCCGTCCACATATACCGTGACGCTCTGCGACGAGGCGGGCTCTCCGCCGCGCGCGGCGCTCTGTGAGGCGTACAGCTCCACGGTCACCGTGACGGTGGCCTCGGCCTTCGGCTCGTATACGGCGTGCAGTTCTCTCTCCCCGGTGGCGGGGCACTCCTCCGGATATGCCGCGAGCGGCACGCCGGCGGCATCCCGCAGCGTCACCCGCATGAACCCGCTTCCGTCCTGCGCCGCGTCGATCAGGATCCGTCCGCCCGCCACATAATGATCTCCGTTGGCCGGGCGTTCCAGCACAAAATCATAATTCCGGTCCGTCAGCGTGAACGTGCCCTTGAATTCGCTCTGGGAATATCCAAGGCCCGCCGCCATCACGCTGAGCTGATAGGTGCCGCGCGCCGTGAGCGCGGCGCCGTCAATGCGGACGGTGCCGCCGTCTTTCGCCAGCTCCTCCCGCGTGATCGGCTGATAAAGCAGGTAATTTCCGTTCGGATCCCAGACGCGGATCACGTAGCGCTCCGCGTACGGCACCGCGGGCAGCGTGAGGCGCAGCTCATCCCCGGTATAGCCCGAAGCGGGATAAGTCGGAGCGGGCGTCTGCAGATCGCCGCTCTTTTTCACGGAAAGCTTCACGGCGGGAGCCGTATCCGCCCATGCGCCGCCCCGCATCCTGCGGAAGGTGACAACCCGCTCGCCCGCAGCCGTGAAGGCGCGCGTGAAAGCGGTGGACGTGCCCTCCGCCGCAAACTCCTCATATTCCTTTCCGTCCACCACCAGGCGCAGCGCCTGCGTATCCGCGCTGTGGCGCACGGTGAACACGACTTCCTCCGACACGGTAGGCGCGGTCTTGTCCGCCGTGAAGGCAAACACCGCACCCTCGCTCTTCCCGCTCTGCGTGAGGGTAAAGCGCGCGTCCCTGCCCTCCGAGGTGACGGTGATGACCGCGCTTCGGGGCGCGTCCGTTTCGTTGGCGGACACGCGGACCTCGATTTCCGCGTTTCCCGCCTCCCCGGTCATCCGCGGCAGCGTGATCCACGCGGCCTCCTTGGTGGCGGTCCAGGTGCCGGAAGCGATCGCGCCGACGGATACCGTCTGCGCCCCGGCCGTCACCGCCGCGCCGTCCCGAAGCAGCCGCACGCCGCCCTGTCCCGCCTGCATCACGGTGACCGTGGAGGTCCTCCCGCCGGAGGAAAGCTCGATCACGCCCCAGCGCGCCTCCCCTTCGTTCTGCGCGATTTCGATGCGCAGCGGAGACGAATTCACGCCCGAAGCGCTGCTCAGCGTTACCCATTCAGGCACGGAAACCGCCTGCCACGGATCGGACGAAGTGACCACGGTGTATACAAAGCTCTGACCGCGCGCGTTCACTTCCAGCGTCTGCGCGTCCGAGGAAAGCAGGGACAGGATCTGCCCTTCCACGGTTTTTCCGCCGCATTCCGTGCTGGTTTTGTTTCCCGCGCTGTCCTGCGCCCACACCCGCACGCGGTAGTTTCCGCCGCTCAGCGGGAAGGTATATCTCGTATAGCTTCCCCAGGTGCTCTGCGCGGCCGTCTGCCCGTCCAGCAGCAGCTCATACGCGTACTGATAGCCCGGCGTGCCGCCCGAAGCGGACGCGGTCACCGACACATAGCTCGTCTGCCAGTCCGCTTCGGCCCGCAGCGCGAACGCCGCCGCGCCGCCCGTCAGTCTGAAATAGAAATGGTCCCACACCGCCTGCCCGGATCCCGCGAGCCAGGTCGTGATCCGCAGCCGGTACGCCGCGCCTTCCTTCATGGCGCGCTGCGGCAGGAGCGCGCTGCGCTCCGTGCCGTCCGCCGTGTAATATACTTCCGTCCAGCCGCTGCCCTGCCTTTCGTACAGGGACACCTGATACACACCGGTATTGCCCTCGCCCTTTGACCAGGTGACGGGCAGATCCCCGTACGGCAGCTCCGAAGCCCTGCTCAGGCTCGCGCCCATCGGGTGGGAGGTGACCTCAGGCAGCGCCCAGGTTTCCTCCTGCACCACCTCGAACGTCACGGACGCGCCGGGCGTCGCGACGGTCACATGTCCCCTGCGGGTCTTTCCGGTAAGGTTCTGCAGCACGCTTACGGTAAAATCATGACTGTCACCGAGCAGATACCCGCTGTAATCTTCCGCCTCATGCTCGTAGCGGTCCAGATAATCCCGCGAATAGCCCTGCCGGCCCACCATCAGCCAGTCCGGACTGTCGGAAGACACATACACCGCGCCGCTGGCCTCCGCGAGATAGCGCTGGCTGTCCTCCTCCCCGATCGCTTCGAAGGTAAGACCCTCGCCGGCGTTGACCTTCACCACGTTCAGGTACGCCTGGGCGGGCAGCACAGTGAAATACCACAGCGAGGCGTCGATATCCCCCTTGCGGGGTTCCTTCAGGGTGCGCATCAGGCGCAGCTGGTAAATCGTGCCCTCCTCCAGCGTCACATCGGAGAAGGTCCACTCTCCCTTTCCGTCCCTGATGGCTCCGCTGGTGTACAGTTTGGTGGTGCGGTGCGTGGAATCGAGCTTCGAAAGGGTCAGGCTGTAGTAATTCACCTGTTTTTCCGTCTGCCAGGCAAAGTGCAGGGTGCCTCCCGTTACATTCAGCGCGGTGGGGGTTTCCGGGGTGTCGGACAGCGCAGGGCTCGTCAGCACGGGCGCGCAGGAGAGCGCCGCGTACTGCGTCACGTCCAGCACGGCCCTGCCCGTACCGCGGGTGAAGGTCACCCGGCCGGTACGCTCCGCTCCCGCGTTGGCGGAAGCGGTGACCGTCACCGTATCCCCGCTCGCGCCGGAGGAGGGCGAAACCGTCAGCCACGGATCGGCCGCCGCCGTCCAGCTTCCGCTTGCCGTGACGGTAAAGGCAGCGCTTCCGCCCACGTCGCTGCAGTCCGTCCAGGTCCGGTTCTTCTTCGCGTCCAGCAGCACGGTATCCCCGGAATTATCCGACACGTGATAGCTTGCGGAGGAATACTCATTGCCCCATTCGTCCGTCGCCTCGATCACGATCCTGTAATTGCCTTCCCCGCTCGGGTCAAACTGGGAAGCCGGCAGCAGGGCGCGGCATACGCCGTCCTTTACTTCCACCGTGGTATAGCCGCGCGTGTATTCCCCGCCGCCTTTCAGAACACTGCGCACCGCGTAGTCCGCCGCGCCGGGCACATCGTTCCACATAAGGCTCAGCCCTTCCGTTACGATCGGGAGCAGCGTCGGCTGCGTGGACGAAGTGGACAGCACGGGCGAAAGCAGCTCCAGGGTAAGCTTCGGCAGCTGCGTCACCGTCAGGCTTTCCGTGACAGCGCCGTTTGTAAACACAAGCGTGCCCTCTCTCGGCGCGCCCTGTGTGTTCTCCTCAAAGCTGACGGAAGCGCGCGCGCCGGACGAATGCTTCGTCCCGCTCACGCTGATCCAGCTGTCGGGGGAGGAAACCGTATATTTGTCGTCGCAGATCGCGCCGAAATACACGGAATGCTTCGCTCCGCCGATATGCTGATGCACCGTGGTATATTGCGCCGGAAAATCCTCGGCCAGGATCATCAGCCAGTGCTCCCCATCCTGGACGGGCGCCGAAAAACCGCTGTCCGCGTCCGCCTGCCGCACCCGGATGACCGCCTGCAGGTTCTTTCCGGGATCGGTCAGGGTAATGGCGCCCTCTCTTTCCGCGCCGGTGTGATTCGCCTCCGTCGGCCCCGCGTCCACCAGCACATAGCTTTCCGCGCTCCTGCTCACAACGGTAAGCCCCAGCCAGCTCTGGTCCGCGGTCCAGGTAAAGTTCGGATCCGAACAGTAGATCCTCAGCCGGGTCGTGCTGTCCGCTTCCTCCTCGATCAGGTATTCATCGCGGCCCTCGATGTTCAGATACCGCCCTTCATCCGTCAGACGGATGTAGAATACGTTTGCCGGCGCGTCCCCGGGCGTTTCATACCGGCCGTAGGAGCCCTGCTCGTCGCTGAAATGCCCGCTGGCCGTAATGCGGTAGATTTCCCCCACGGAAACGCTTTTTTCGACGGAGATCTTCGTATTGCTCGTCCGGTACCAGAATCTGTCCTGATAGGTATTGCCGTTTTTCCTTGAGAACTGCAGAAACACGTGATTGGCCTTGTTATCCTCAATGCCCAGCCTGAAAGTCCCGGCCGGGATCGGGGTGGGATCGTTCTCGTCCGCGGAGAGCAGCACGCCGTTCCTTGTCACGTCCGGGGCCGCGATCGCGTCGTCATGATTCACGGTAATGACCGCGCTGTCCGCGCCGTTGCTCAGGATCACCTCGCCTGACAGTTCCTGCAGCCATGCCGTGTTGTCCTTCATGCGCAGGGTCAGGCAATTTTCCCCCGTCTCCGCGGTGATCCAGGAGGGATGGGATTCCACCCACCACTCCGGGCCGCTCTTCACCGAAAACGTCCGCTCTCCCGCCATCAGGAACGCCCTGTCCCAGCGGGCGCTTTCCGCGCCGTCCACCAGGATGGCGGTATCGGCCGGGTTCACGGCAAAGAAGGAGTACGCGATATCTCCCGCCGCCTTCCCCACGGACCGGATGCCGAAGCGGTATACCGCGGGTTCCGCCGCGCCCGAAAAGAGGGCCGGAAGCAGCCGGATGCCGTTGACGGCGACGTCGCTTTCCGCGGTGACCGCCGTCCACGCGCCGCCCGTTTTCCTTTCCAGCGTATACGCGTAGGAGAGGGCCCCGGGCACGCTTTCCCAGGAAACCTGAATTTCCTCGTCCGCGCCGTATTCCGGCGCGCCGCTCTCCGCAGACGCGAAAGGACGATCCTCAAAAATCAGTTCCGGCGCGGCCGGCGCGAACACACCGGCGGCAGCGACGTCCAGGGACGCGGGGGCGGACAGACGGCTCTCGCAGCGCTCGCTGCCGCTGCCCGCCGCCATGGAAACGGCAAAAAGGTTCCGCGCGGCCAGCGCCGCGGTCACCGTGGTTTCGTTCTCCGCGTTAAAAGTACCCTGCAGCGTCCATTCGCCGCCCTCTTTGGGCATGCTCCACAGGCACACCTGATCCGCCGGATACAGCGGGCTCCAGGATACGGTCACCTGATCCGCGCCGGTCTGCTTCAGCCTGGGCGCTTCCGGCCACACGGTCCACAGCACGCGGATATTGATCACGGCATCCGCGCTGTCCGCGGAATACCGGGTGCCTCCTCCCCACTGCCGCGCCCCGGAACGGGCAAAATACGTATGCGTGCCTTCCGTCAGCACGGCGAAGGACGCCGTGAGCGAATCCGTCCGCGCGACCTGGCGCGTGCCGCCGTCCGCGAGGCGCTCAAAAATCAGGACGCTGTCCGCGGAGGTCATTTTCTCCCCGTCCCGCAGGGTCACCGCCGCCGTCACCGTGCCGCTTCCGTCCTGGGAAAGATCCAGCTTTTTCAGCGCGACCGGTTCCGTATCCCCGTAATACACGATCTCCGCGTCCGGGCATGAGGCAAACGCGCTCTCCCGCACCGACGGGCGCACCCGCCCGGGCAGTTCGACCGTCCGCAGGGACGTGCATCCCTGAAAGGCGTACGGGCTGATCGCAGTGACCGTTTTCCCGTTCACGCTCTCCGGGATATGAACGAACCAGCCGCTCTCCCACGCGTCCCTCGCGAAAAGCAGTTTCACACCGCCGTCCGCGTTCTGATAATACCAGCCGTCCTCAAGCGCCAGGGAGGAAAGATCGTAAAAATCCGCGCCGAGCGACGCCGCCTGTTTCTGCGCCGTAGAACCGGCGTTTCCAAGAAACGCGCTTACGCCGGAAAACGCGTCCGCCGCCAGTGCCGTATCCGAACCCCGAAGCAGCACGTAGGCCGCCGACGGCAGTGCCTGCCGCCCCACATTCCGCACGCCGCTTCCCATTTCAAACGCGTACGCCCCGCTGTCGGTAAACGCGTCCGCGCCGATTTCGGTCACGTTTCCCGGGATCTCGATCAGGCCGCGAAGCGTCCTGTCCCCCATAAAAGCTTCTTCCGCGATCCGCTTCAGTGAAGGCGGCAGCCGCAGCGCCGCCAGTGCCGGCGAAGTCTCTGTCAAAAAAAGAACGGCGGCGATCAGTGCCGCGATACGTGCCAAAGCCCTCTTCATGGTGTCCCCTCCCCATGCTCACGACGGAATTTTCCTTCAAATTATATGCTTTCGCTTCTCCGGCGTCAACAAAAAAGAGCGAAATCACGGTTTTGCTTGACTTTTGCGTTTCTTTCTGATATAAATGATTCGGTTAAGTTTCTGTTACGCATTGGTCACAAATTTCTGACGTAACGGATGTGGAAGGTGATTGTATGTCAGGTGTTGCGGAGAAGAAGAAAGACGCGTTCAAACGTCTGAGAACCGTCACGATCCTGCTGGCCGTACTGGCCATCGCGTGCGGCGCACTGGCCT
Organism: uncultured Eubacteriales bacterium; assembly: GCA_902796115.1. Taxonomy (GTDB): domain Bacteria; phylum Bacillota; class Clostridia; order Christensenellales; family Aristaeellaceae; genus RUG756. Next base: position 12,447 of record CADBNX010000012.1, on the reverse strand, counting down.
TTTTCAGCGATCAGCGGGTAAAGGAGGATGTGGTTGCCCAGAAGGCCGCGGTGGAGCAGAAAAACGCGGAACTGACGGCGCAGCACGATCAGGCCGTCGCGGAATACAACGCCGGACAGCAGAAGGCGCAGGACAGCATCCCGCGTCCGCAGCCCGCGGCGTCGGGCTGGGACGTGCTCGATCTTTCCGCCTTTCCGCTTTCTTCGGGAAAAGAAGTCACGGCCACCCGCGCGGAAGTGCTTTCCGGCGGCATGCTGCTGCTGAACCGCTGGCATTCCATTCCCGGTGATTTTCCGGAGGGCAATATCGTTTCCGTGAACTCCGTCACGAGAAACATTCCCGTATCCGGCTCGTCCGTAAAGCTTTTCCCCGCCGCGATCAGCGCGCTGGAAAAGATGCTTTCCGCGGCCGCGCAGGAAGGCCTGGAGAACTATCTGCTGGAGGAAGGCTACCGCACGATGGCCGCGCAGACCGAGTCCTACCAGAAGGAAGCCGCCAAATATGAAAACCGCTATTCCGGAAACGCGCTGATCGACCGGGTGACCCAGAGCGTCAACTATCCGGGCACCAGCGAATACCAGAGCGGCCTGTCCTTCCGGATCACCCGCTGGCACAAGGATGATTCCGCCTTCAACAGCGAAAAGTTCGAAACCACGGCGCACTCGGACTGGCTGCTCGAACACGGCTGGGAATACGGCTTCGTATTCCGTTTCCCGGTGCTCGGCTATCCGAACGAAACCGTGACGGATAAATCCTTCAAAACCGGCGAAGCCAAGAAGCTGCGCGTTTTCCGCTACGTGGGCGTCGAAAACGCCGCGGTGATGCACCTGAAGGATTTCTGCATGGAAGAATACATCGAATACCTCATCGCGCATCCGCACATCGCGGTTTATCAGGACGGCGCGCTGAAATATGAAATCGTACGGCAGGAGGGCGGCACCACGGCGGAAGACGTGACCGTGAGCGTGCCCCAGAACGCCGCGTCGGTTTCCGTATCCTGCGACAACACCGGCGGAATCATCATTGCCGTTTCCTACTGAGCGGCGCAAAGGAGCACAGTTATGAGCGAAGTCAAACAGAACCCCACGTTTGAAATCATCCTGGAAAACGGCGCCGTCATGAAGGGCGAGCTGTATCCGGACGCCGCGCCGCAGACCGTGGGCAATTTCACGGCGCTGGCAAACAGCGGATTTTACGATGGCCTGATCTTCCACCGCGTCATTCCGGGCTTCGTCATTCAGGGCGGGGATCCGAAAGGCAGCGGCATCGGCGGGCCGGGCTACCACATCAAGGGCGAGTTCCGCCAGAACGGCTGTGAAAACCCCGTACGCCACACCCTGGGCGTGCTGAGCATGGCGCGGGCACAGGCGTACGACTCCGCCGGCTCCCAGTTTTTCATCATGGTCGGAGACGCTCCCTACCTGGACGGGGCTTATGCCGCGTTCGGCAAGGTGACCGAAGGCGTGGAGCACGCGCTGCGCGTGGCCTCCGTTCCCCGCGACGCCATGGACAAACCGAAGGAGAAGCAGCAGATCAAATCGATCCGCGTGCAGACTTTCGGCACCGTTTACCCCTTTGACCGGATCGGCTGAGGATATGAGCGAAAAAAAAGAGACCACCTACAATCTGAAGATTGCGGGCAAGGATTATACCATCCGTTCCGCCGACGCGCCGGAGCATGTGAAGCGAATGGCCGTCTTCGCGGACAGAAGACTGAGTGAACTGATGCGGACCAGTATGGTCACACGGGAAGACGCGGCGGTCATCACCGCGCTTTCTTTATCGGACGAGCTGCTCTGCGCGCAGGACGAGCTCACCCGGCTGCGCCGGGAGCTTTGGCTCGCAAAACAGCCTTCCGGCGGGGAAGAGGTCACCGGGGACCAATGAATACGCGCGCACTGCGGGTGCTTGAATTTGAAAAGATCCGCGAGCAGCTTTCGCTGTTCGCGCAGAGCGACGCCGGAAAGGCGCTCTGCCTGAAGCTGATCCCGGCGGGCGACCGCACGGAAGTGGAGGAGCGCCTGGCGGAAACCGAAGAGGCCGTGGTGATCCTCACCTATCACGGCGCCAACCCGATTTCGTCCTTCCGCGACGTCACCGAATGGCTGAGCCTGGCGGAAAAGGGATCCACCCTGTCGCCGCGGGCGCTGCTGGATATCGCGGAGGTGCTGCGGGTTTCCGCCGCGGTGCGAGCGTCGCTGGTGACGGAGCGGGAAAACACCCCGCGCATCACCGGGGAGGCATCGCTGCTGCAGCCGCTCAAAACCCTGCAGCAGGATATATCCGACGCCATCCTCAGCGAGGACGAAATATCCGACCGCGCCAGCCCGGAGCTGGCGGACATCCGCCGCCGCATCCGCCAGACCAACGACCGCGTACGCGACCGGCTGAACCAGATGGCGCACGGCACGGCTTTCGCCAAATACCTGATGGAGCCCATCATCACCATGCGCAGCGGGCGCTATGTGCTGCCCGTGAAGCAGGAATACCGCCAGGCCGTGCCCGGACTGGTGCACGACCAGAGCGCCACCGGCGCCACGCTGTATATCGAGCCGATGGCCGTGGTGGAAATGGGCAACGAGCTGCGCGAATGGGAGCTGAAGGAAAAGAAAGAGATCGAGCGCATCCTCGCCGCGCTTTCCGCGCAGGCGGGCGACAGCGCCGCCCTGATCCGCGGCAATCTGAACGTCCTGTCCCACCTTGATTTTGTGTTCGCGCGCGGCGCGCTGGCCAGAAGCATGGACGCCGTCTCGCCCCGCCTGAACGGGGAGGGGCGCATCCGCCTGCTGCGCGCGCGCCATCCGCTGATCCCCGCAGACCGGGTGGTGCCGCTGACGCTGTGGCTGGGGGATGATTTCACCACCCTGGTCATCACCGGCCCCAACACGGGCGGAAAAACCGTGACGCTCAAAACCGTCGGCCTCTTCGCGCTGATGGCGCAGGCCGGCCTGCAGGTGCCCGCCGCGCTCGGCACGGAGCTGCCGGTTTTCCGGGAAGTGTGGGCGGACATCGGGGACGAACAGTCCATCGAGCAGTCCCTTTCCACCTTCTCCAGCCATATGAAGAACATTGTGGAGATCCTGCGCGACGTAAAGGAGAACGACCTGGCGCTGTTTGACGAACTGGGCGCCGGCACCGACCCGACGGAGGGCGCGGCGCTTGCCCGCGCCATCCTCTCCTCCCTGACGGAGCGCGGCATCCGCACCGCGGCCACCACCCATTACAGCGAACTGAAAACCTACGCGCTGGTCACGCAGGGCGTGGAGAACGCCAGCGTGGAGTTCGACGTTGCCACGCTGCGCCCCACCTACCGCCTGAGCATCGGGGTGCCCGGAAAATCCAACGCGTTTGAGATCTCCCGCAGACTCGGGCTGTCCGAATCCATGATCGAAGAAGCCCGCAAGCTGCTCAATCACGACGATATCCGCTTTGAGGACGTGATCGCCAACGCGGAGTACCACCGCCAGGTAGCCGAAAAGGAGCAGAAACTCGCCGAGGAAGCGCGGCAGGAAACCGTCGCCATGCGCAACGAGGCGGAAAAGCTCTACCGCGAGGTATCCGCCCTGCGCCAGAACGCGGAAAAGCAGGCCCGGGCCGACGCGCGGCGCATTGTGGAAAAGGCGCGCCAGGAGTCGGAACAGATCATCAGCGAAATGAAAAAGCTGAAAAAGAACGCCGGCGACGCCTCCCAGCTGCGGCGAAAGCTGGAAAACAGCCTGGACGAATACGCGGAAGGCCTCTCCCCCGCGGAAAGCGCTCTTTCAGACGCGCCGCCCAAATCCCTGAACGTCGGGGATACCGTGCGCGTGCTCACGCTGAACATCGACGGCACCGTACTGGCGCCGCCCGACTCCCAGGGCTCGGTCGCGCTGCAGTGCGGCGCCATGAAAATGAAGGCCTCCCTGGATCAGCTGCGTCTGCTGAAGGCGGCCTCCGCCACGCCGAAGCCGCAGAGCACCGTGCACGCCTCCTTCGGCGGCGCGTCCGCCACGGTGCCGCTCTCGGTGGATCTGCGGGGCATGAACCTGGACGAGGCGCTCGACCGCATCGACAGCTATCTGGACGACGCCTACCTTGCCGGCTTCCATGAGGTGACCCTGGTGCACGGAAAAGGCACCGGCATCCTGCGCAGCGGCATCGCGCGCCACCTGAAAAAGCACGCGCACGTGCGCTCGAGCCGCCTGGGCGTGTACGGCGAGGGCGAAGACGGCGTCACGATCGTAACCCTCGAATAAAGAAAGGCCCGTAAACGATGGACAGCAATCTGATCCTGATCGTGGACGACGATCCGAATATCGCGCAGCTGGCAAAGCTGTATCTGGAAAAAGAAGGCTTTGAAACCGTCACGGCGTCTCGCGGCGACACCGCGCTGGATACCTGTGCCGGACGGAACCCCGATCTGGTGCTGCTGGACGTGATGCTGCCGGGCATCGACGGCTGGCAGGTGCTCCGGGAGATCCGGAAAACCTCGCAGACCCCCATCATCATGATGACCGCGAAGGACGACACCATCGACAAGGTGCTCGGCCTGGAGCTCGGCGCCGACGATTACATCACCAAGCCCTTCGACGGCAAGGAAATGGCCGCGCGGGTCAAGGCCGTGCTGCGCCGTTCCCGCCCGCAGGCGGAAGCGCAGAAGGAGAAAAAGCTCACCTTTCCGGGGCTGTCCGTAAGCCTGGACACCTTTGAGGTGATCTACGACGGCAAAACGGTGGAAATGCCGCCCAAGGAACTGGAAGTGCTGTATTTCCTCGCCTCCCACCAGGGCCGGGTGTTTACCCGGGAGCAGCTGCTGGAGCAGGTGTGGGGGTTCGAGTTTTTCGGGGACAGCCGCACCGTGGACGTGCACATCAAGCGCGTGCGGGAAAAGCTGAGCGGCAGCGAGGCTTTCGGCTGGCAGATCAAAACCGTCTGGGGCGTCGGATACAAATTTGAAGTCACCGGCGGGAAATAAGGCGGCGCCGGTATGAAACACCGTCTTTTCACCCAGCTCCTGTGCGTATTTCTTGCCGTGATCCTGCTCTCGGTCGGGGTATCCTATTCCCTGATCTATTTTCATATGCGTGCTTCCCGCATCGAGGCGCGCGTGGAAACACTGAAAAGCCAGGCCAACGACGTGGCCTGGCTGGCCGGAAACCTGCTGCAGGAGGAATCACTGCTGCGGTTCGGCAGCGACAGCGTGCTGCGGGAAGCGCTCTATCAGAAAACCGGGCAGATTTACAGCCAGTACAACGCTTTTACCGTGATCATGACAAGGTCCGGGCGTTTGTACAGCTATTACAGCGAATCCGCGCTGCAGGACGAAAGCCTGCAGCACATTCCTTCCGCCGAGGAACTGGCGGGCTATATGACCCGTGCGCTGCAGGGCGAGGAAATCGCCGTGCAGACATCTTCCTCCTCGGGGCCGCTCTTTACCGTGATCCTGCCCTGGACACACGTGAGCGTCCGCACCGGCAGCAGCACGGTGATGGGCATCGTCATGATCCAGACCGCCGCGCAGAACATCCGGGCCACCTATTCGGACCTGATCTGGCAGCTGGGAATCGGCGCGCTCTGCGTGCTGATGGCCGCCGTCGCGCTCACCTTTTTCCTGACGCGCCGACTCACAAAGCCGCTCACGGCCATGGAGCAGGCCGCGAGCGCGCTCGCGCAGGGTGATTTCACCGCCCGCGCCCCGGAGGATAACACCAGCCGCGAGATCCGCTCCCTGGCCGCTGCGTTCAACCGCATGGCGGGACAGCTGGACGGTATGGAACAGTCCCGGCGGGATTTCGTGGCCAATGTATCCCATGAGCTGCGCTCTCCCGTGACCAGCATCCAGGGCTTTGCGCAGGGCATTCTGGACGGCACCGTGAAGGAAGAGGACCGCGCGAAGTACCTCTCCGTGATCGTGGACGAAACGCACCGCCTGAGCCGGCTGATCGCGAACCTGCTGAACCTGAGCCGCATGGAAAACGATCAGGTGGCGCTGGCGCTGTCCGATTTTGACGTGAACGAGCTTGTGCGGCGCGTGCTGATCGCGCGTATCAGCGCAATCGAGGAAAAGAACCTGGAAATCGAACCGGATTTCGAGGCGGAAACCTGCCCCGTCCGGGCGGACCGCGAGCAGATCCAGCAGGTCATACTCAATCTGCTGGACAACGCTGTCAAATACACGCCGGAGGGCGGAAAAATCCGCATCACGACCGTCACGCGGGGCGATACCGTGTACCTGACCGTGCGGGACAACGGCATCGGCATCCTGCCGGAAGACGCGGAGCACATCTTCGACCGGTTCTACAAAGCCGATAAGGCGCACACCGTGGGCAAGGGCACGGGGCTTGGCCTGGCGATATGCAAAATCATTATGGAAAAGCACGGACAGTCGATCCGCCTGGTCAGCGGGCAGGGAGGCTGCGAGTTTGAAATCACCCTGAAAAAATCGGAGCTCCGCCTGCCGGAAAAGGCGGCGGACAGCAGCGAGGAAGCATGATGATCCTTGACGCGAACGCAAAAATCAACTGGACGCTGAACATCACGGGACGGGACGAAAAAGGCTATCACCTGCTGGACAGCCTGTTTCAGCACATCTCCCTGCACGATACGCTGACGCTGGAGGAAGCGCCCGAAACGACGCTTTCCGTATGCTGCCATACCAGCGCCGTGATCCCGACGGACGAAAGCAGCCTGATCATGCGTGCCGCGCGCCTTCTGCAGAAGGAGAGCGGCTGCGGCCGCGGCGCGAAAATGCACCTTGAAAGCTTCATCCCCGTCTGCGCGGGGCTGGGAGGCGGCAGCGCGGACGCCGCCGCGGCGCTCCTCGGGCTGAACCGCCTCTGGGAGCTGCGCTTTTCCCCATCCCGGCTGGCGCTCCTCGCGCTGCGCCTCGGCGCGGACATTCCCTACTGCCTGCAGGAGGCGCCGATGCGCGTGACCGGGATCGGAGAAAAGATGACGCCCGTTCCTCCGCTGCCCTCCCTGCCGCTTGTGCTGCTCCGGCCGGATGCCGGGCTTTCCACCGCCGATGTTTTCCGCGCCTTCGATACGCTGCCGCCGGACCCGCCCGCGGATACGGAGCGCTTCCTTGCCGCGCTGCGGGCCGGCGATCTTCCGGAAATGACCCGCTTCGGCGGCAATATGCTGCAGAAGCCGGCCTGCGCTCTCGCGCCGGGAATCGAATCGGCCGCGCAGGCGCTTTGGGACAGCGGCGCCGGGTTTGTCAGCATGACGGGCTCCGGCTCCGTGGTATTCGGCGCATACGAAAACAGCCGCGCTGCGGACGCGGCGTATCTCCCGCTGAAAGACCGTTTTCCGGTCTGCATCCGGACGGAGACCGTCTGACGGCGCTGTCCGGATCACAGACCCCGAATGATGCTCAGATAATCCTGCCGTTGATCAACGACAGCATAAACCATCACTTCTTTTTTGTTCTCATCAACCTTATAAAACACAAGGTCTTTTTTGAGGATAAGTACCCTGTATCCCTGCCGTTTCAGCACAGTATACCTTGGCTCGGTTCCCTGATACGGATTGCTTTCCAGACTCCGTAAAGCGGTTTCCAGCTCGTTCAGTTTCTCCAGTGCGATATCATTACCGAAATTTTCAGCAATATAAAGAACGATTCGCCGAATGAGGGAATCGGCCGTATCTGTCCGCAAAACGCAGTATATCATCTGCTGCCGTCCGAAAGCAGAGATCGCAGCTCGTCAACCGTATTCTGAAGCGGAGCAACTCTGCCAAACTTAACATCTTCTTCCGATTCGGCAAGGATTTCCAGCAGTTCGATTCTTGCCTTCATTCTCATGTATTCCTCATAAGCAAGCGTTACCGTATCGCCCCGTCCGTTCACGGTAATAATCACGGCTTCCTTGTTTTCTCTGCATTGCCTGGATACTTCGTTGTAATGGTTTCTCAGATCAGCGGACGGCCTGATTGCTTCTCTGAATGCAAACATCAAAAAAATCTCCTTTGAAAAAGCAGGGATATAGTCATATTATATCATTAAAAGTCTATATGTCAATGTGTTACTCGGACTCGGAACCTGCCGCCTGTTTGCCGGTCAAAAACAGGTTGACCGCCGTGCCGTAGTCCACCCGGTGCCACAGGCCGACGCGGTTCCAGCCGCCGTTGATGCTTTCCCCTGCGAAGTACGATTCCTGCACGCTGTAGCGCGTATAGCTGGAGTGGATCGCGCCCAGCCCCGTCCCCGTCGCGATCCCGATATGGGACGCGTTTCCGAGCCCGTCCGGCTTATATTTGGGCGGCTCTCCCCCGTCCTGCTCCAGAATGAAGAGGAACGCGCCTTTGGGCACGCGGCCGAACAGTGCCACGCATTCCTCCGGCGTGCCCGTCCAGTCCATTTCCCGGTACCAGGCGTTGCTCCCCGCAAGATCGATCTGAAGGCCGGCGTCCGCGAGACAGCGCTCCACAAACGCCTGGCAGTCGTACACCGAATAAGACGTGCCGATGTATTTGCTTCCCTGTTCGGAAAGCAGCACGCCCGAAACCTCCGGAACAGACGGTTTCCCGAGCCCGTATGTGCACGCGATGCTGTGCTGCACACACCAGCGCTGCGCGTAGGAATCCGGCTGCACGGTCATATAAAAACCCACTTCAAGCCCCGCGAAAGCGTCCTCCGCGATGTAAGCCACGCTGCCGGGCAGGGTGATATGGCAAAGCGCGCTGTCCGCAAACGCGCGGCTTCCGATTTCCGTCACGCCGTCCGGCACCGCGATATCGGCGATTTCCGTTCCGCAGAACGCTTCCTCTCCGATCACGGTCAGCTTCGCGGGCAGGCAGAACACATCAGCCAGGCCCGAAAAAGGCGCCAGGAGCAGCAAAAGCAGGCAGACGAACCGTTTCATGAACCTCCCCCGGAAATGCAGGATAAACCCCTTTCCCCCGCAGACGGACGCTTACGGGAGAATAAAGCCAGTATACCGTTTTCGGGAGCGGATGTCAAATGAGGTGCTCTCCGGCCTGAAGCTGATGCACCCTGCCGTTCAGCATCAGCTTCAGCGGGGCGCCGCACCGGACCGTCACGCGGCCGTCGCGGTATTCGAGGTCCACCTTCTGCCCGGCGACGGTCAGGTTCCGCACGCCGTGGGGTTCCCGCAGCATGACGCGCCACTCGACGCCGTCCGGCCGCAGGGAGATGCCCAGCGCGTATTCCAGGGCCATGGCAATGGGCGTGACGCCGGAAAAGCCCACAAAATCCTTCCGCACCAGCTGGCCCATCAGCCTGCCGGGCGCAATACGCAGCGGATCGTAGCTTTCCCAGATCGTGTCCGTGTCCTCGCAGACCTTCGCCACGGCGAGCACGTGCCGGCACGCCAGGCGATGCGCTTCTTCCCACCGCCCCGCCTGGGCCAGGCCCAGAACGATCATATACTGCGTGATGCACCATACGCTGCCCCGCCAGTAATCCCCGCCGTCGGGGCAGAAATCCGGATGGGAGGCCGGCAGGCTCCGCGTGCCCATGGGAGAAGCGAACAGCTTCTCATCCCACAGCGGCGCGAGGAACCGGTCCAGTCTTTCTTCCGGCACCACGCCCGCCAGCAGCGTCCAATACGCGCCGACGTGCATCACACCGGTGGGCCTGCCTTCCCGGTCCGTATCCTCATAAAAGCCGTCCGCCTCATTCCACATTTTGCCGTTGATGAGGGCTTTCAGCTTTTCATACTCTTCCTCAAGCTCCGCCTTTCCCGTTTCCTGACCGGTTTCCCCGGCGATTTTCAGCAGGATGCGCGCGTTCAGCGCCTGCTGGGCGGTGGTATCGATCCAGCTCAGGTGTCCGTGGTCGAAGGCGCGGGCATACCGGCTTTCATCCATCCGGGGAATATTGTCCATGCCGCAGCCCCATCCGCTGGAATAATAGCTGCCGTCCTGCCAGGTGCGGTTTTTCCGGAGCCAGCGGTGGAAAGCCAGCAGGGGCAGGTATACCTTCTTCAGGCGCTCCCTGTCCCCCGTCTTTTCATAATTCAGCCATTCCGCAAGGGCCAGGATATTGGGGCCTGTGGAGGAAGGATCCTGCTTTTCGAACCGGTCCTCCCCCGTGTGGATGCCGATCTGCCGGCAGATAAAACCGTCCGGATGCTGCTTCGCATAGAAATTGTCCAGCATCCCGATGAACGGGAAAAGATGAGCCGCCCAGCCGCCGAACATGGTCACGAAGGAAATGCCCCACATGAAGAAGGAATCGGCGAATTCGGTGTACACCAGCCTGCGCGGCAGGCCGCTCTCCGCTTCGGGGCGCATGATTTTTCCGCTCACCAGGGAAAAAGCACGCGCCATGGCCCGGCCCGCTTCCCCGTGGCCTTCCCAGTACAGCCGCGGCACATCTTCCGCGAAGCCTTTGGGATCCGGCAGGGGCAGATCATCCGCCGGGAACAGGGAAGCGGGATCCTCCGGCAGCAGATCCGACCGCCTGCCCGTTTCGAATTTGTGTTCCTTCGGCAGTTTCCGCAGCGCCTCCGGGGAAACCCCGAAATCCATCTCAGCCCGCAGATCCCGCAGGCGGCTGATGACCTGCCCGATCCGGAACGCTTCCGGCGGCACCTCACCGGACACGCAGTCCGGCCAGTCGCGCAGGAAATCCCCGCTGTAGGTGTAGCGGAAGCAGTCCTGCAGCTCCTCATCCAGGAAGGGATCGTATACTTTTTCTTCCCCGTCCACTGTCACATAGATGCGGCTCATGGGGTTGAGACGGCACACGATGCGCGTATCGAACACCACGGGATCGTGGCTTTCGTCGGTCACATAGGAGCCGTTCGCTCCTTGGCCGTTGCGGCGCACCTCCAGCGTGACCTGCGCCTTGAAATGATCGTTCAGGAAGGGCGTATTGCGCACGTACACGGGATTCTGCACGGCCACGTTGCCCGCGTCGTCGCGCAGGATGCAAAGCACGTAGCCTTCGCGGGGCAGCTTCACCCGCGTGCGGACCCGCCCTTCCGCGTCCGGCGTCAGGCGGGCGGCGGTTTCGCCGTTCACCACCACCTCGATTTGGGTCAGCTCCCCGTCGCAGCACTTCCAGCCCCGGGCGGAAAAATCATATTCCCTATCGGCTTCCCAGGGGAGCACGCTGCCCGGACGGCAGGCATCCAGGGTAAAATCCAGCAGGGGGCCGGAGGAAGCAAAGCAGTCTCCCCGGCGCACGGCGGCGGAAATCAGGTTCAGATCCAGCTTTTCCGCCCGCGCGTAGGTACGGTAGGGCTCCACCATGCGCTTGCCGGACATATGATCCGGGTCGTCCCCGCAGGTATCCGTTTCCGCCACGCCCGTCATGCGGCAGCCCGCGTTCAGCAGCGCATACCACACGCCCCGGTACCAGGGCTTGTCCGCCCCATAGCCCTGCACCACGATGGCATCCACCATGCCGGTCAGGGAATCGAACGCGACGGTGGAAGCGATGTTGGTGACAAATCCGTTGCTTCGGTCCAGCGTCCACCAGCTGGTGGGGTGGGCAAAGAACGCGAAGGAATTCTCATCCCGGTATTTTTTCAGTGCCTGGGAGGGCGGCAGGTTCACAAAGGGCGGCGGGCAGACCTTGGGCACGTGACGGTCCCGCTCATAGGCGTGATAGAGCGGATCCCGGAATTCGTCCACCGGCGGCTTTTCCTCGAAATTGGCCAGCACGATATGCCCGTAGCGGTATTTGATGAATTCCCCGCCCGGGTCCACCAGATAATCGGGGCGGGCGAGCCTTCCGAGCAGATCATGATAATACACCCTGTAGCTCGGGGTATCCGGCAGGAACTGCTCATAGATATGCTTATGGTTTTCCCCGTCATAGGGCGTGCCCGCGAAATACACGTTCCAGTCCTCGCCCCGGGCGCGCACGGACATTTTCGCGATGTCCATCACCGCGTCGTCCCCGAGTCTGGCCCGCGAAATATGGGAATGGGCGTCGAAAGCGTAAAAGCCGAGCAGCTTGGGATCATGCAGCCGCTGCAGGGTAAAGCTGAGCGGCGTCAGGCCGATCACCGTCACATCGCGCTCGATGGGAAGATACTGCTTTCCCCTTCGGATCACCAGATGATAGGGCCCGTCCTCCAGCGGGAGACGCACCCGTTCTTCCACATAGGACCGCCAGATCCTTTCCCCGAAACGATAGACCCCGACATTCGCGCAGCAGGGACGCCCGTATTCGTCTTTCAGCTCAATGCGAAGCCCGCTTTCCGCCATGCTTTCTGCCTCCCCGAAGCAGGGAACGCGAACGCGCGGCGATGCCGCCGCGTCCTCCTGCCTGTTTTAAAGCGCGCCGGCCCGGAACCGGGCCGGCGCGTGTGTTTGTTCAGATTATTTTGCGATTGCCAGATACGCCTGATAGTTCGCGTTCCAGAACGCTTCCAGATCCTTCAGACCCATGGCTTCCAGATCGGCGATGTACTTGTTGAACAGCTCCACGCACTTCTCTTCGCTGTCGGCCAGGATGCTTTCATAGACCTCGTTGGAGAAGGTCTTGTCGAT
>CADBNX010000011.1 GCA_902796115.1 uncultured Eubacteriales bacterium | reverse complement strand
GTCGGACAGCCCGGCACCCCGTCCCGTGACGTTTTCCGCGGGCAGGTGAAGCAGCACGGACGCGACGGCGCTCGCGGCCGTCGTGTTCCCGATGCCCATTTCCCCGATCACGGCGATCCGGTATCCCCGCGCTTTCATTTCTCCCATCAGGGCGATCCCGGCCTCAACAGCACGTTCCGCCGTATCCCGGCTCATAGCCGGCCCTTCGGTCATATCGGCAGTGCCGTTTCCCATCCGCCTTTCGACGGTTCCGGGTACCCGTGTCCGCATGCCCATGTCGACGGCAAACACATCGGTCTGAACCGTGCCCGCCATCAGGCTGATATTGCCCGTGCCTTCCGCGATACTTTTCGCCACCAGTGCCGTGACCTCGCTGCCGGATTGGCTGACACCCTGCCGGACGACCCCATGGTCTCCGCAGAAGACCAGGGCACAGCGCCTGTCAATGCATACGTCCGGGGTATCCTGAATGCCCGCGATCCTGACGACCAGATCCTCCAGCCGTCCCAGGGAGTGCAGGGGCTTGGCAATGGCATCCCAGCGTTTTTTTGCCTGTTCCGCGGCGTTCATTCGTTTTCACCGTCCATTTTGCGCACAGCCGCCTGGATTTCGGGATACCGCGCGATCACCCGCCCGTAGTTTTCCCTGTGATGCGGGAACGCGCAGTCCTTGCAGCTTTTCACACCTTTCTCCGTATATCTGCAGTTTCCGCCGCACTTCTTCCCCAGCGCGTACAGCGGGCAGTAGCAGAAAAGGCAGTTGAAGTCTTCCGCTTTTACCCCCTGATGGCAGGGAAAATACCTGCAGTCCGTATTCTGGAAAAAATGACTGTCGTATTGCCGCTTCTCCATACCTTCTCCTTACAAAAACCATCCGATTGCAAACAGTACAGCCATCATCAGCAGGCTGGCCCCGTACAGAAGCAGGTTCGCCCGGTGAATATCCTGCTTCTCCGCCGGACGGTCAGCGTCCCCGATGGTGGGTTTTTCAACCGGTTTGCCGAAATAATCATGGGTGCCGCCCAATTGGATATGCAGCGCTCCCGCTGCCGCGGCTTCGCTCCAGGCGCAGTTGGGGCTTTTGTGATTGGCGTGATCGCGCTTCACGATGCGGAACGCGTTTTTTCCGTCCATACCGGTGACAAACGCCGCGCAAACCATGAGCAGGGCCGTCAGACGGGCGGGAATATAATTCAGCACGTCGTCCAGCCTGGCGCTGCTCCAGCCGATGTCCCGGTATTTTTCGTTCAGATATCCCACCATGGAATCCAGCGTGGACGACGCCTTGAAGCCCCACAGCAGCACCGGTCCGCCGAGAAACGCGTACAGCATGGGTGAAATCACCCCGTCGGTGGTGTTCTCCGCTGCGGTTTCCACGGCAGCCTTGATGATTTCCTCTTCATTCAGGTTTTGCGTTTCCCGGCCCACGATCCGCGCCACCTGCTTCCGTGCGGCTTCAACGCCCTGTCCCAGCGCTTTTTCCACCCCGCGGGTTTCCCGCACCATCGAACGCGCGGCCAGTCCCATCCAGTCCAGCAGCACCGCACCCGCGAACCAGGGCCCCCATCCCCAGAAGCGCAGCAGACGCAAAACGGCAAAAACGACAGCCATGGTCAGCAGCACCGTGGAAGCCGTCAGCCATAAGGCGCTTTTCCGCAGATCGCCGCCCCGCTTCCGCAGCCGCTTTTCAAGCCCGCCGATGTATTTCCCGATCAGGCACACCGGATGATACAGCCAGGCCGGATCGCCCAGCAGGCAGTCCAGCAGGAAGCCCGCGGCCAGAGCCAGCAGATAATCCCGAAACATCATTCTTCTCCCCGGATGATCCGACAGATCGCTTCCATATCCACGCTCGCCCGGACGATATCCGCAATGCGGTCGAATTCCTTTTCCCGGAACTGCTCCATCGTCTGCACAGGCGCCTGCGTTTCCGAAAGCCCTTTTTGTTTCCGGATGTGCGCGGCCAGCGCGGAAAAGAACTGACCGTCGTCGAAAATGCCGTGCAGGTAGGTGCCGATCACGTTGCCCTCCGGATTGCACACGCCGTCGGTTTCGCCGTTGATGGTGAGCCAGGGTACGCTCTCCGGTCCGAAGGCATTGCGGCCCGCGTGGATTTCATAGCCGTCCAGGAGCATTCCCTGCAGGGCTTTCAGCCAGCCCGACGTGCACTGAACGATTCCCGTGGACTGCACCGTGCGTTTTTCGGGCGCAAAGGTCACGTCCATATCCAGCAGGCCCAGTCCCGCCGCTTCCGGCACGCGGGATTCCACGTGATCCGGATCCCGCAGCGTATTGCCCAGCATCTGATAGCCGCCGCAGATGCCCATCACCATGCCGCCCTTTCTCGCGTGACGGATGACCGGCGCGTCCATGCCCCGGTTGCGCAGCGACATCAGATCCTCCATCGTGTTTTTGGTGCCGGGCAGAATGATCAGGTCGGCGTTCTCCAGCTCCTCGGGTTTTTCCGCGTAGCGCACCCGCACGCCGGGCTGCAGGGTCAGCGCCTGAAAATCCGTAAAGTTGGAAATGTGCGGCAGGCGCACCACCGCCGCATCCAGGTCGCCCTGACCGGACGCGCGGTGGAAACGCTCCGTCACGCTGTCCTCGTCCTCCAGTTCCACGTCCATCCAGGGCACCACGCCCAGCACGGGGATCCCGATGCGCTCTTCCAGCATCCGCAGTCCCGGCTCCAGGATTTTCACATCGCCCCGGAATTTGTTGATGATGACGCCCTTCACCCGGGCACGTTCTTCCTCCGTAAGCAGCATGACCGTGCCCAGCAGGGACGCGAACACGCCGCCCAGGTTGATATCGCCCACCAGTATCACCGGCGCGTCGGCGGCTTTCGCCATGGCCATGTTCACGATATCGCCTTCGCGCAGGTTGATTTCCGCGGGGCTGCCCGCTCCCTCGATGACCACGCAGTCCACCTCGTTTTCCAGCGCTTCGTAGGTGGCTTTGATCCTTTCCCGCAGCTGCGGCTTATAGCGCTGGTATTCCATGGCGGTCATGCTGCCCACCGCGCGCCCGTCCACGATCACCTGGCTGCGCCGGTCGCCCGTAGGCTTGAGCAGCACCGGATTCATGCGCACGTCCGGTTCCATCCCGGCCGCCTGGGCCTGCGTCACCTGGGCGCGGCCCATCTCGCGGCCGTCCTTCGTCACAAAGGAATTGAGGGCCATATTCTGCGCCTTGAAGGGCGCGGCGCGAAGCCCGTCCTGCCGGAGGATCCGCAGCAGCGCCGCGCACAGCACGCTTTTCCCAACGGACGAAGCCGTTCCCTGAATCATCAGACATTTTCCGCGCATCCTCTTCCCTCCTCAGGCCTGTCGATCAGAATCACATGGATCTCCCGCTCCAGGGCGGGGATCACTTTTTCTTCCACGCCGCCCGCCCTGCCCGAATCCTTGGTCACCATGACGCGGATGCCGAGCTGATCATACAGCGCGGCGTTCAGCGCCCGGGAAAAGGGCCCCTGCATGGCGATGATATGGGAAGCGGGGATGCCCGCCGCCCCGCACAGTTCCAGC
>CADBNX010000010.1 GCA_902796115.1 uncultured Eubacteriales bacterium | reverse complement strand
CCTGCGATACCGCAGAACGATGATCGTGAGGAACTGGCAGCTTTATCTGATGTTTCTGCCGGTGCTGATTTATTTTATCGTGTATCATTACGTGCCCATGTACGGCATCCAGATCGCCTTCCGCAAGTTTTCCGGCGCGAAGGGCATCTGGGGCAGCCCATGGCGCGGCACGTATTATTTCGAGCGTTTCTTCAAAAGCGCGTTCTGCGGGCAGATCATCGGCAATACGCTGCTGCTGAGCCTGTATTCGCTGGTCGCGGGTTTTCCCGCGCCGATCATCCTGTCGCTGCTGCTCAACGAAGTGCGTTCCAAAGTCTACAAGAAAGCGGTCCAGACGGTAACGTACGCGCCGCATTTCATTTCGACCGTGGTCATGTGCTCCATGATCATCCTCTTCCTCTCCCCGACGGGAGGTGTTATCAACAAATTCATTGAGCTGATGGGGGGGCAGGCCGTGTACTTTATGGGGACCCCCCAATACTTCCGGGCCATCTACGTGATCAGCGGCATCTGGCAGAATACGGGATGGAGCGCCATCATCTATTCCGCAGCGCTGACCAGCATCGACCCCCAGCAGCATGAGGCGGCCATCATCGACGGCGCGAACCGCGTGCAGCGCATCTGGTACATCAACATCCCGGGCATCCTGCCCACGGCGGTCATCCTGCTGATCATGAGCTGCGGCAGCATCATGAGCGTGGGCTTTGAAAAAGCCTTCCTGCTGGCCAACGACCTGAATATTTCAAAAGCGGAAATCATTTCCACTTATGTGTACAAGCGGGGCCTGATCGATCATGACTACTCCATGTCCACGGCCATCGGGCTGTTCAATTCCGTGATCAACCTGACGCTGCTGCTGCTGGTGAACACCATCTGCCGCAGGCTCGGCCAGACCAGTCTGTGGTAAGAAGGGAGGGGTTTTATGGCATCGGGTGAATTCAAACGGCAGAGCCGTTTTGACAAGGCGTTTGACATCATCAACCTGACCGTCCTGGGCATCGTGATGCTGATCATTCTCTACCCCCTGTATTTTGTGATCATCGCCTCGATTTCAAGCCCGCTGGAGGTGAACGCGGGCCGGGTGCTTTTCTGGCCGAGGGGGGTGACCATCCGCGGCTACCAGATGATTTTTCGCGATCAGGACATCCTGATCGGCTACCGCAACACGCTGATGTACACGGTGATCGGTACCACGATCAATATCATCCTGACCACCTTCGCCGCGTATCCGCTTTCCCGCAGGGACTGGGTGGGCCGGAACTTCTTCATGACGATCCTGCTGATCACGATGTTCTTCTCAGGCGGCCTGATCCCGACCTATCTGGTGATGAACGGCCTGGGTTTTGTCAATACCATCTGGGCCATGATCATCCCCGGTGCGGTGAGTGTCTATAACGTGATCGTAATGCGCACCTTCCTGACCACGTCCATCCCCTGGGAACTGCAGGAGGCGGCCACGGTGGACGGCGCGAGCAATTTCAAACTGCTGTTCCGCATCATCCTGCCGCTCTCGAAGCCCATCCTGGCCGTGCTGGTGCTCTTCTACGGCGTGGCGCACTGGAACAGCTTCTTCAACGCGCTGATCTATATCTCCAACAAAGCGCTCTATCCGCTGCAGCTGGTGCTCCGCTCCATCCTGATCCAGAACCAGGTGGCGCAGGACATGTTCGGCGACGAGGATTCCCTGTCGGACCGCATGATGCTGGCGGAGCTGATCAAATACGGCCTGATCATCGTTTCCACCCTGCCGGTGCTGATCCTCTATCCCTTCCTGCAGCGCTATTTTGTGAAGGGCGTCATGATCGGCGCGGTGAAAGGCTGACGTCCGCTTTTCCGATTCCGCTCCCTCTCGGCACGGAGATGCCGAAATAATATATGAGGAGGTTTCTTATGAAGAAACTGCTTGCTACCCTGTTGGCGCTCATCATGGTGATGAGCATTGCCGGCGCGGTCGCGGAAGTGACTTTCCCGCTGTCGGACGAAGTCATTACCCTGACCGCGTTCGCGACCGCCGGACCTTACACGAAGGGCGATTTCAACGACCTGGCGATGTGGAAGGTCATGGAAGAGCTGACGAACATTCATTTCGTGTTCGATGCGGCGCCTTCCGGACAGTCCGCTGAAAAGCTGGGCCTGCTTTTTGCGTCCAACAACCTGCCGGACGTGATCTTCAAGACCGGTATCTCCAACGCGGACGTGGTGAAGTACGCGGCGGACGGCCAGCTGCAGCCCATCGGCGATCTGCTGCCCGAATATGCCCCGAACTTCAGCAAGCTGCTGGAAGAAAGCCCGGAAATCTACAAGGCGATCGTGCAGGCGGACGGCCAGATCTACGGCTTCCCCTACATCGTGACCGCGGCTCCGTCCACCATCACCCCGAAGCTGTTCTACAACAAGGATTTCGCGGAAAAGCAGGGCTTCAAGCCTGCCGAAACGCTGGACGAACTGGTAGAGCAGATGCGCGCCTTCAAGGACAGCGACTGGAACGGCAACGGCATCGCGGATGAACTTCCGCTGGCCGTGGACGGCGGCATCAACAAGGCGATCAACGCATTCGCGGGCACCTTCGGCATCCGCACCCGCGGCTCCTCTTCCGGGGACTGGGACGTGGACGAGGAAGGCAATCTCCGCTTTGTGCCGACCTGCGACGGCTACAAGGAACTGCTGATGTTCCTGCATGATATCTACGAAGAAGGCCTGCTTGACCAGCAGTGCTTCACCGCGGACATCCCCTACTTCCAGGCGGCGGCTGCGGAGAATCGCGTGTACTTCGGCTTTGTGCACAACACCACTTACATGACCACCTACTCCGATTCCTTCATCGGCCTGCCGGGACCGCTCACCAGGAACGCGGGCGATGAAAAGCACTGGGCCGGCCAGAGCCTGACCGTGACCAACGGCAACACCTTCATTACCAGCAAGTGCACCTGCCCGGAGAAAGTGGTCAGCTACTTTGACTACTTCTATTCCAACGAAGGCCTGAACCTGTTCTTCCTGGGCATCGAAGGCGAGACCTACGAGCTGGATGAGAACGGCATCGGCCGCTACACCGAATTCGTGACCAATAACCCGGACGGCCTGAGCATGGAAGAAGCGCTGGGCACCTTCATCTGCTGGAGCGGCGGAAGCAACCCCTCCATCGCGGACGACGTGCACTTCGGCGATAACCTGATCAACGAATCCACCGCCACCGCGGCGAAGAACCTGAGCATCTACGGTCCGGATATGATCTGGCCCGCCAGCTTCACCTACACCGAGGAAGAGAGCGAAACCATTTCCGATCTGAAGCTGGACATCGACCGCATCGTGACGGAAAAGAGAGCCGCCTTTGTCACGGGCAGCGAATCCTTCGACAACTGGGATGCCTATGTGGCTTCCATTGAGTCCGCGGGCCTTGCGGAACTGCAGGAAATCGTGCAGGCCGGTCTGGACCGCTACAACGCCGTCGGCGAATAATCCATCCATGAACCCATGCGCCGGAGAGGGTTTCCCTCTCCGGCGCAGTTATAACAGGAGGCAGAAAGCATGTATCAGTCAAGACTGCACGCGACCAACGGCATCGTATCCGTCGCGGTGGACGCGCTGAACGGGGAGATCCTGGAATTCACCCGCGAGAGCACCTGGGACAACGCGGCCAAAAATCATGTGCGCAGCACCCGTTCGCTGCTGGACGGGATCCTGCATACGGATCGGGGCGATTTCCGGTTTTACGTGCCGCGGTACCTGGAGATCCGCGCGGACGAGGGTATGACGCCCCGCGTCGAAATCGATCAGAAGGAAAAGAGCGCGCGCGTCACGATCGCTTATCCGTATCTTGCCGCTTTCCCGAAGGAAGAAAGGGACGGCGCGGGCAGGGCGGAAAAGAAGGACAGCCTGAAACTGCCTCCCGCAGCGGAGCGTGTCGACCTCTCCGCGAAAATCACGATCGATCTGCCGGAAGGGGACTGCAGGACCCTCTGGCATCTCACGCTGGAAAACCGGACGGACGGGGAAATCGATCAGGTGTGTTTCCCCGCGCTGGACGGACTGTGGCTGGGCGAGAGCTGGGAGGACGATATGCTTGTGCTGCCGCGCCACGCGGGCGCGCGGATCACAAATCCGACGAAAGCCCTCTCCACGCGGCCGCCGGCCATCAACTGGAAATGGCAGGAATACGTTTACGGCTATAATCTGGGCGATCTGACCGGGGCACGGGACGACCGCGGGGCGTACGTGCTTGAAATGCCCTATACCGGTTCCGCGTCCATGATGTGGATGGACCTGTACGATCCGGGCGAGGGCACGGGGCTGTACATCACCTGCCGCAATGAAAAGCTGATCATGAAGGGGCTGCGCGCGGAAACCTTCGGCGAGCAGTATCCCGGCGCGGGTCTGGCCATCGTGCATAAGCCCTGCCTGAAAAAAGGGACCTGGGAAAGTGAGGAATGTGTGGTCGCTTTCCACGAGGGGGACTGGCACTGGGGCGCGGACGAGTACCGGGCCTGGTTCGCGACGCTGCAGAGACCGGAGGCGGGGCATCACCGTCCGCGCTGGTTTGAAAAGAGCGCGGGCCTGATCGCGCACTACGATTTCCAGTACCAGGGCGGGGGCATCGTGCACACCTTTAAGGACATTCCCGGCCTGCTGCGCCAGGCGCAGGAGCTTGGATTGAATCATCTGCTTCTGTCCGGCTGGAATGAGGACGGGTTTGATTTCGGCTTCCCGCACTACAGGCCCAATCCGAAGCTCGGCACCGAGCAGGATCTGAAGGACGCGCTGGCCGAGGTGAAGCGCATGGGCGGGCATGCGGCGTTCTACGTCAATTCCCGGCTGTGCAACACGGGCTTCGCGGATCAGAAGGAGCGCATCGAAAAGAGCGCGGTCATGAGCCGGG
>CADBNX010000009.1 GCA_902796115.1 uncultured Eubacteriales bacterium | reverse complement strand
GATACCTCCGATGAAAAGGTGATCCGTGCCCTGCAGATCGTTGATACCTACTACTCCGATCTGGAGCTGTGGCTGACCGACAACAGAGGCGCCAAGGGCGTGCACTGGGACTACGATGAAAACGGCAACGTGATCTACGGTACGGTCAACGGTTTCGAAGACTGGGCGCTCCTGCAGTCTTCCGGCGCCGCCGGCGAACAGCGCTACTACAACTTCCAGTTCATTCCGCAGTCCGTTCTGGCGTACCGCCTCGGCGGCGTGGGCCAGGAGAACTCCCGGTATGAAATCTGGAACGCGGTGAAGGACTTCCCCAAAATCCCCGCTGCCGCAGCTTCTTCCTTTACCACCGAAGCCGAAACCGAGTACAGTGTTTCCGCCAATAAGGTGTACGATGAATACCTTCTGAAGGCAATCTCCGGCGAAGTCGATATCGACGCTACCTTCGATGCCTTCCAGCAGGAATGGCTCGCTTCCGGCGGCCAGCAGATCCTGGACGCAAAGCGCGCCCTGTAATCTCACAGGCGTATAAACAGCGGGTCCCCTCCTCACGGAGGGGACCTTTTTTCACGCGCAGCCCGCTTTACAGCAGCGCGCCGTCGTTTTTCAGTATGCTCCGGAGTTCCCCGATCCGGACATCGCGCACCCCCGTACCTTCCTTGACGCACAGCGCAGCGGCGCAGCCTGCCGCCTGTCCTTCCGCCATGCAGCAGGCCTGAACGCGCATGGTCGCCTGCGCGGGCCGATCCGCCGATACGCATCTGCCGGCCACGATCAGATTGTCGATTTCGTTTGTGATCATGCAGCGGTACGGGATCTGATAGGGCGCGTCCAGAAAAGCAACGGACTGCTCCGAATCGCCGGCGTGGTGCACGTCGATGCAGTGACCGCCCAGCGCGATGGAATCCTCAAAGCGGACGCGGTTCGTGATATCGCTTTCCCGCACGGTATAGACGCCCCTGATCCTGCGGCTTTCTCTCGAAGCGGCCTGTACGGCGGTATCAAGGATATACGCTTCCCGGAACTCGGCGAAGTTGCTTTTCAGCAGATGAAGCAGCGTATGAGCGTCTTTCCGCAGAAGCAGTTCCGCGCGCGTGAAATCGGCCCCGTCGGCGGAATCGGCCGCCCGCCTGGTAATATTCAGGTTGATGATGCCGGGATGGAAGGCGGTGAATACCCATGGACCGCCGAACTGCGGCACATCGACGGACCGGCTCAGTTCGTTCAGCTTTTCGTGGATCCGCCGGATCTGCTTTCGTTTGCTCTTGTTTGCCCGGGCTTCGGCTTCCAGAAAATCGGTATCCACGCCGCCAAGCTTCAGCCACAGCGTCATCGGCTGCAGGCCGTTTTCCCGCTCCAGCATCGGAACACCGGCCGCAAAAGCGACGTCCGCGTCTCCGGTGCAGTCGATGAACTGGCACGCTTCAATGGCACAGTTTCCGGATTTGCACGCAAAACAGACGTGCGAAATGCGCCTCTGCCGCATGATGACGTCCGTGATGCAGCTGTGCAGGTACAGATGAACGCCGGCCTGCTCTGCCATGATCTGCGCCGTATATTTATACAGTTCCTGGTCGAAGGGGATCGCATGGGACACTTCCGGATCGATGCTTGCGCCGCCCGCCCGCGCCAGCGCTTCGGCAAACTCAAACGGCAAACCGCCCGTGATCCGTGTGCTGCCTTTGTAGAAATCGGTCATCGGCGTGACCATGCCGGCCGTCGCCGTTCCGCCCAGGAAACCGTACTGTTCGATCAGGGCCGTCTTCGCGCCGCTTCGTGCCGCCGCAATCGCGGCCATGATCCCCGACGAACCGCCGCCGCAGACCGCGACATCGTATTTTCCAACGATTCTGAACGGCCTGGTTACGGATATTTCCTCACACATCACGCTGTGTCCTCCTGAAGACAAAATCCGGTTTTCGGTTTTTTCGCGGGGTGAACCGGTCGTCGGCACTATCAAAAAGTTCCCGGAGAATTCCCCGGGAACTTTCCGCCTCCGGCTTTATAACAGCTCCGCGTCCCATCCGCACACGTACTGCAGGATCAGCACCGCGTCCTCTGTGTCCACGGTTTCATCCCCGTTCACGTTGGCGTTCGCCTCGATCATTCCGCTGTCCTGTCCGCATAAATGCTGCAGAACACAGAGCGCATCAGACATATCCGTCTCACCGTTTCCGTCCGCGTCGCCCGGAACGCGGTCCGCCGCCGGTTCGGTCGGTTCGATCACGGTATCGCCGCAGATCACCCGCGTGGTTTTGTCAAACAGGAACGCGGTTTCGGACTGCGGATTGCCGTAGGTCCAGTAGGTTTCCATGTCGTGCGGCTCCGTGTCAAGCAGGCCGCCCAGTGTCGGACAGGCGGACACGTCAAGTTCCGCGATCCGGTTTCCGATGCATACGAAACCGGTCAGCGAAGTGTTGGTGCTCAGATCCAGCGCCGTGAGGCGGTTGAAATCGCAGTACAGCTCTTCCAGTGCCCCGCATCCGCGCACATTGAGCTTCGTCAGCTGATTCTGATAGCACCACAGACCGGAGAGCAGCGGGCAAGTGCCGACATCAAGCTCCGTCAGCTGGTTGCCGACGCATTCCAGCTGTTTCAGCTCCGCGTTTCCGCTCACATTGAGGCTGATCAGACGGTTCTCTCCGCAGGACAGCGTTTCAAGCGCCGGATTGCCGCTCAGATCAAGCGCGGTCAGCGCGTTGCCGCGGCAGTACAGCGTGTGCAACGCCGAAAAATGCCCGATGCCGGTCAGATCGGAAATGCCGAGATTTGCGCAGTTGATCGCGGCAACATTCTCCAGCTCTTCCCCGCTCAGCGAGCCGTTTCCGTCGGCATCATAGCCCCGATCCAGAATATTCTGCCGGAAAGCAGCGTCCGGAAAATTGGTTTCGTCGATCGCGACATCCGCGCGGGCAGCGGCCGCAAGGCCGAGGATCAGCAGCACGCACGCCAGGTACAGCAGCCATTTTTTCATGTTCTTACCCTCCCGAAATCCTTACTTCAGCACTACGTCCCATCCGCTCACGGCCTGCAGGATCAGTCTCGCGTCCTGAA
Organism: uncultured Eubacteriales bacterium; assembly: GCA_902796115.1. Classification (GTDB taxonomy): domain Bacteria; phylum Bacillota; class Clostridia; order Christensenellales; family Aristaeellaceae; genus RUG756. The sequence continues at coordinate 28 of CADBNX010000009.1, read as the reverse complement.
GATCCGCGAGCCCGTCCCCGTTCACGTC
>CADBNX010000008.1 GCA_902796115.1 uncultured Eubacteriales bacterium | reverse complement strand
TATTTGCGCCTGCGAGGGCGCAAGCTAGTAATCTAGGGCTATGCCCGCATATGAAAAGCCACCGGCTATGCCGGTGGATGGTTACTCTATATGAATTCCCCTGCACTCTTGACATTGAGGGGGTTGAATGCTACAATGCCGCCATCGGCTGAGATGGGGAACGTCGTCTCTCAGACGGTGGCACAAGAGAAGGAAAGTCATGGGCTGAAAGCTTTCCCTGCCGCCGGAGGCCATTCGCCCCGGAGCCGCGGAAGTGAAGCAGAGTAGTTTCCGCCGCGTCCCGCGTTACGGGAAAAGGAGGAGCATTCCGCGGAATGCTTGAAATGGGTGGTACCGCGCCGAAACGCGCCCCATGCGGAAGCATGAGGTGCTATTTATTTGGAGGTTATGATGGGAATCAAAGAAGAACTGTCGAAAATCGCGGAGGAAATGCGCGGCGAGCTGCAGCAGGCCTGCGATCTGCAGAGCCTGGAGCAATTGAAAGTGCGCGTCCTGGGCAAAAAGGGAAGCCTGACCGCGCTGCTGCGCGGTATGGGCAGCGTGCCGCCGGAAGAGCGGCCGAAGATCGGCCAGATCATCAACGAGCACAGGGAAGCGCTGACCGCCATGCTGGAGTCAAAGCGGGATGAGCTTGCGCGGCGGGAAAAGGAAGCCCGGCTGAAGGCGGAGGCGATCGACATCACCGAGCCGCGGGACCTGCCCGGGGTGGGCGGCGTTCATCCGAACAGCCGCGTGCTGAACGAGGTGCTGGACTGCTTTACCGGCATGGGTTTTGAAGTGGTTGAAGGCCCCGAAGTGGAGCTGGATCATTATAATTTCGAACTGCTGAACCTGCCGAAGAACCATCCGGCCCGCGACGCGCAGGACACCTTTTATGTGGACGACAACATGGTGATGCGCACGCACACCTCGCCTGTGCAGGCGCGCGTGATGCTGTCCCGCAAGCCGCCCATCCGCGTGGTGTGCCCGGGCAGGGTATTCCGCGCGGACGAAATCGACGCGACGCACTCGCCGGTGTTCCACCAGATCGAGGGCCTGGTGATCGACGAGAACGTATCGATGGCGGATCTGAAGGGCACGCTGGACGCGTTTGCGAAAAAACTGTACGGAGCGGATATCGAAACCCGTTTCCGTCCCTCTTTCTTCCCGTTCACGGAACCGAGCGCCGAGGTGGACCTGACCTGCTTCAACTGCCGCGGAAAGGGCTGCCGGATGTGCAAGGGCACGGGCTTCATCGAAGTGCTCGGCTGCGGCATGGTGAATCCGAAGGTGCTGAGCATGTGCGGCATCGATCCGGAAAAATATTCCGGGTTCGCGTTCGGCATCGGGCTGGAGCGCATCACGATGCTGCGCTACGGGATCACGGATATGCGCCTGATGTATGAGGGCGATCTGCGGTTCCTGAAACAATTCCGCTGAGGGAGGACACGAGCATGAAAGTTTCAATGAACTGGCTGAGAAGATATACGGATATCCCGGTTTCCGACGCGGAGTACGAAAGCCGCATGGTGATGGCCGGCAACGGCGTGGAAGGCATGGAGAAGCTCGGCGCGGAGCTGGAGGGCGTCGTGGTGGGCAGGGTGCTGACCTGCGAGAGCCACCCGAACAGCGACCACCTGCACGTGTGTACGGTGGATACCGGGGACGCGGAGCCGTGGCAGATCGTCTGCGGCGCGCCGAACGTGGAAGCGGGCATTCTGGTGCCGGTGGCCAAAATCGGCGCGAAGCTGCCCGGGGGGATCAAAATCAAAAAGACCAGCCTGCGCGGCGTGGAAAGCAGCGGCATGCTCTGCTCCTCCGAGGAGATCGGCGTGCCGGTGGATCTGTATCCGAGCGTGGGCAGCGCGGGGCTCCTGATTTTCCGGGAAGAATACCCGCTGGGGCAGGATGTGAAGGAAATCTTCGGCCTGAACGATACGGTGGCGGATTTCGAGATCCTGGCGAACCGTCCGGACTGTCTGAGCGTATGGGGCATGGCGCGCGAAACGGCTGCCGTGTTCGGCACGGAGCTCCGGCTGCCCGAGGTCACGGCGGCGGAAGCGGACGGCGACATCCATGATTATGTGAGCATTGACGTGCGGGACGCGGAGCTCTGCCCCCGGTACGCCGCGCGGGTCATCAAAAACGTGCGCATCGGACCGTCGCCCATGTGGATGCGGCAGTATCTGCACGCGGCGGGAATGCGCTCCATCAACAATATCGTGGATATCACCAATTTCATCATGCTGGAAACCGGACACCCGATGCATGCCTTTGACCTGGAGAAAGTGCGCGGGGGAAAAATCATCGTGCGCAGGACCGTGGACGGGGAGAAACTGACCACGCTGGACGGCAGGGAGTACACGCTGACCGGAAAGGAACTGGCCATCTGCGACGCGGAGCGGCCCACGGGCCTTGCGGGCATCATGGGCGGGGAGGAGAGCGAAATTGCCGAAGGCACCCATACGGTGCTGTTCGAATGCGCTTCCTTCGACCGTACCGGCATCCGCCTGACCACGCGCAGGCTGGGCTTCCGTACCGAGGCGTCCGGACACTTTGAGCGCGGTGTTTCGCCCAAGACCGTACTGACGGCACTGAACCGCGCGTGCCGGATGGTGAACGAACTGGACGCGGGCGACGTGGTGCCCGGCGTGATCGATTTCTACCCGAACCCCACGCAGAACGCCGTGATCGAAGCCCCCGTTGATTACATCAACCGGCGGACCGGAGTGGTGCTTTCCGGCGAGGAAATGCAGAGCATCCTCGAAAAACTGTACTTTGACGTGACGCTGAAGGACGGCGTACTGTATGTGAAAGCGCCCGAATTCCGGCAGGATGTGGAAGGCAAGGCGGATATTGCGGAGGAAGTGCTGCGTCTTGCGGGCTACGAACGGATCCCGTCCACCCGGCTGAAGGGCGAAACCACTTCCGGAGGCCGCAACGCGAGGCTGACACGGCACGGCCTGGTGCAGACACTGCTGACCGGGCTCGGCTTCTATGAAACGATGACCTATTCTTTCATTTCCGCAAAATCCATCGAACTGCTCGGCATCCCCGCGGACGACGCGCGGCGGCATCCCATCATGATCCGCAATCCGCTGGGCGAGGATACAGCTGCGCTGCGTACGACCCTGCTGTGCGGGCTGTGTCAGACCACGGGCACGAACCAGCGCGCGGGCAACGCGCAGGGCCGGATCTACGAGATCGGAAAATGCTACGACGGAAAGCAGAAAACCGCGGAAGGCCTTCCGGTGGAACATGATACGCTCGCGCTGAGCGTGTGGGGCGCGGGGGAGGATTTCTATTCCCTCCGCGGCGTCGCGGAAACGCTGCTTGGGCAGGTCGGGGCGGATTACATGATCACCGACGCGCAGGAAGCATTCCTGCATCCGGGCAGGCGCGCGCGGCTCGTATCCCGCGAGCATCCGGAGCAGGTGTTCTGCACGCTGGGACAGATTCATCCGGATACGGCGAAGCGGCTGGAAGTGCAGGAAAAGACGTATGTATGCGAAATGGATCTTGACGCGGTGTTCGCGCTCGCGGAGCCGATGGGCCATGTGACGCAGATCGCGCGTTTCCCGGCGGTCGAGCGGGATCTGGCGCTGGTGATGGATGAAAGCGTACAGCTGGGGCCGCTGATGGACGCGATGCGGCGCGCCTGCGGAAAAACGCTGGAGGATATCCGCCTGTTCGACGTGTTCCGGGGCATTCAGGTGGGCCCGGGCCGGAAATCCGCGGCGTTCGGGCTGCACTTCCGCGCGCAGGATCATACCCTGACGGAGGAAGAAATCACAAAACTGACCGAAAAGGCGCTGAAGGCTGCGGAAGCGCACTGCGGCGCCGTGCTGCGGGCGTAACATGCGGCAGTTTGCGGGAAAGATCCCCTTTTCCGTACGGGAAGAGGTGCCGCTTGCGTGGATGGACGTGTACGGCACCCCTTTCCGTGTGTTTGACAGCCTGAACAGCGGCAATCTGTGCTTCGGTGTGGAAGGCCGTTGGGGAAAACTGATGATCAAATACGCGGGCGCCCGCACCGAAAACTTCGCCGGCCGTCCGCGGGAAGCAGTCGACGCCCTGCGGGCCGCGATCCCGGTGTACCGTCTGGCGCATCCGGCCTTCGCGGAGCTGCTCACCTGGGGTGAGGTAAACGGCGGGGAAGGGTTCGCGGCGGTGTTCCGCTGGATAGACGGCGTGCCGGTACGGGCGAGGGCACCCGCGCCGCAGGCACTGGAAGCGCTGCGCGCCCTGCCGGTTTCCTCGCGTCTTTCCCTGCTGGACAGTATGTTCGATCTGCACGCGCGGCTGACCGATATGGGATATGTATCCGTCAATTTTCATGACGGAAAGCTGATCGCGGATCCCGCGCGCGGAAGCTGGAAGCTGTGCAGCGCGAACGCGTACCGGAAAATGCCCGCGGTGAACGACCGGGGCAGGATGCGCGGCTCCGGTTTTTTCATGGCGCCGGAAGAATACCGGTGGGATGAGCCGCTTGACGAAGGAACCACCGTATACCATTTGGGCGTGCTGGCTTTCGATCTCTTCGGGGATGCGGAGCAGCGGGACTTATCCCGCTGGCAGGGTCCGCGGGCGCTGTACGATACCGCTGCGCAGGCGGTCGAGACGGAGAGAAGCCGGCGTTTTCCATCCGTTCGCGCATTTCTGGACACATGGCGCGAACAGGTGGGCAGATGTTTTGCATACTGAGGAGGAAACCATGCTGACACAGCTCCTTTGGGCGGATGATACGGCCATTCGCGTTGGCGGAGAGCTGATCGCCGAAGGCAAACTGGTGGGTTTTCCGACAGAGACCGTATACGGACTGGGCGGGAACGCGCTGGACGCGGAGGCGGTCCGCGCGATTTTTGCCGCCAAGGGCCGGCCGGCGGATAATCCGCTGATCGTGCATGTGGCGGATGCGGAAGGGATCGACGCGTTCTGTGTGCCGAACCCGACGGCTGAACGGCTGATGGAAGCTTTCTGGCCGGGGCCGCTGACGCTGCTGCTGCCGAAGAAGGAGGTCATTCCGGACGTGACCACAGCGGGACTCGGAACAGTCGCGCTGCGCTGTCCGAAGCATCCCGCGGCAAGGGCGCTGATCCGCGCGGCACGGGTACCGGTGGCGGCGCCTTCCGGAAACCGTTCCGGCCGTCCGAGCCCGACCACCGCGCGGCATATGTTGGAAGATATGAACGGCCTGATCCCGCTGATCCTGGACGGAGGGCCCTGCAGCGTGGGTGTGGAGAGCACCGTGCTGGATGTGACGGGGCAGGTGCCCGTCATTCTGCGCCCCGGGGAGGTGACCCGGGAGCAGATCGCGGAAACCGTCGGAGACTGCCGGGTAGCCGGCAGCGTGATGCGCCCGCTGCGGGAAGGCGAAGCCGCCCCCTCCCCGGGCATGAAGCACCGGCACTACGCGCCGAAGGGCAAAATGACCGTAGTGCGGGGCAGGGACGCGGAAAAGGTGGCCGCGCGGGTCAGGGAACTGTACGACGCGAGCGAAAACGCCTGCATCCTGTGCCATCTGGATCATATGCGTTTGTACGGAGACCGCAGAAAGGAAAACCTGGGCGCGGATCCGGAGGAAGGGGCGCACCTGCTCTTTGCGGCGCTGAGAAAAATGGACGATATGGGTGTGGAAAGGATCATCGCCGAGGGATGGGATGAAGCGGGCGTTGGCCTTGCCGTGATGAACCGCATGGCGCGCGCCGCGGCGTTTGACATGGAGGAAGTGTAGGCGGTCGGCTACCGGGCCGCTTCCGCCTGCTGAATGAAGACATCCTGGTATTCTTTGCTCATATCCACGAAATTCCAGTTCCAGCCGCTCACGCGGACCTGCAGATTGCGGTAACGCTCGGGATGCTTCTGCGCTTCACGCAGGATATCGGCGTCCAGCACATTGCCCTGCAGCGCGTAGCCGCCCAGGCGCAGGAAAGTACGCAGCAGCTGTACCATGGCATCCAGCCCCTCCTCGCCCTGCGCGGCGGAGGGATGCAGCATGAAATCGACCGGCGCGCCGATGGGCATCAGGGTGGTGTCCAGCTTGCAGGCGGAGATCATCATGGAGGTGACGCCCCGCCGGTCCTGGCCGAAGGCCGCGTTCAGGTTTTTGCTGAAGGGCGCGTGCGCGTGCCTGCCGTCCGGCGTGGCGCCGGTGACGGAACCGGAGCGGAAGCAGCGGTCGATGGTTTCAAAATGACAGATGTATTCGCTGCCCCGGCAGTTTTTCCGTCCCCGCACGCGGCGGATCATGTCTTCGGACAGGTGTACGGCGAAGGCGTCCGGTTCCTCCAGATCGTTGCCGTATTTGTCCGGATCCTTTTCCATGAGAAGCCGCAGCGGTTCGTGCCCCTGCCAGTCCGCCCGCAGCGCTTCGCGCAGCTCCGCGAGGGTGCAGTCCCGTTGGTCGAAAACGTGCTTTTTTACCATCATCAGGCAGTCCGCCGCGGTGCCGAGCCCCATCATCAGCACGGAGGTGGGGCCGAAGGTGAAGCAGTCCCGGCCTTCCCTGAGGCTGAAGGCGAACGTGGAGGAGAAGAGCGGGCAGGGATTGATCACGGCCATGACGCTGTCGTAAAAATCGGAGATCGCGAGGTTCTGCTCCGTCAGGGAATCCATCTGCCGGTCAAACGCAGCCTTGAAATCCGCGAAAGAGGCCATCTCTTCCGCGGGCTTTGTTTTCACCCCGACGAAATGCCCGGACAGGGGATCCGTGCCTTCGAAGAAAGCAAGCTCGACAGCTTTGACCAGGTTGATGCGGGTCTGGTTGGCGTGCTGTGGGAAGCCTTTCACATTAAAGTTGTAGCAGCCCTGCGAGCCGAGCATATGCGGCGCGATGGGGCGGTGATACACCTTTTCCATTGCCTGTGCCCCGATATCCGTGTTCATGAACACGAAGGAACCGCGTCCGCGGCGGATCATGTCCATGGCTTTGCGCAGCACGGGGTCCGGGGTGTTTTCGTTTACGAAGATATGGATCTTCAGGTTGGACAGCTCCGCGTCGAAATAGGCGTCCAGGATCACGTCCGTCAGGTCGGTAAAGGCCGGATTTCCGAAAATATCCACGCCGCCGACGGAGACGGGCTGATTGTATTTATGGTTCTGAAAATCGTAAAGCAGGAAGAAATACTGGAACAGCTCCTTCACCTGTTCCCGGGTGTAGGCGCCGCGGTAGAGATCGCGCAGGTAATAGGGCAGGAGCAGGCGGTCGATATCCCCGAGGGAGCGTACCTGCGCCACCTCGATGAACTGCCCGATCAGGTGAAACAGATAAATGAACTGCAGCGCTTCGTAAATATCCCGCGGCGCGCCGGAAGCGAGCTGACGCAGACAGCGGACGCGCAGGGGCATGCGCTCGTCCTCGGCGATCCGCTCTTCCGCCTGCGCGGCGAGCCTCTCCGTAAACCGGATGCAGGAGGTGAGCACGATTTCGATGGCGTCAAAATAATCTTCCTGCGCCGGCGTGAGGGAAGAAAACTGCGCTCTGTACTCCCGTGCGCGGCGGCGCAGACCCGGAAAGCCGAGGGAGAGCGCCGCGTCCCAGTCCGGCACCCAGTGCTCGTGATCCGGCCCGTGCGCGCCGGCTCCGGCGAAGCGTTCGCTCATGGCTTCCATCGTCTTCTCAATGGGTTTCCCTTCGGTCAGCTCCTTCAGCCATTTTCCCTTGAGGCGGTTCATGGCCCAATTCGGCCCGCGGACATATTTGGGCACCCGGCCCGCAAAGTTCGCGCCGAACCAGCATTTGGGGTTGACATCGACGGCGCAGTGTTCCAGAAAGAAAGACTCGGCTTTCGCTTTGACGATGGCATGGGAACGCCCGGTGATCGACGCTACGGCGTCGGCCGCCTCCTGTTCCTCGATGACGCCGTCGGCAGGGTCAAAACGCGGATGCGCGTACAGGTCCAGCGCATCGCGATCCTGGGCAAAACGGTTCCAAAGCATACGGGCCTTCCTTTCCCCGGAGGCGGAAAAGCCTGCCGGGAGACGTGATAGGGATACTGTACCGCGCGGGGCGGGGAATGTCAATCGTGTTTTGAGAATATGTCGTGCCGGACGTTACAGCTCTGTCTCAGGCTGAGCTGTATGCGGGAGGTACCCGTACCTCCCGCACCCTCCG
>CADBNX010000007.1 GCA_902796115.1 uncultured Eubacteriales bacterium | reverse complement strand
GACAGCCGCCGCTTTCCGGACAGGGTGTGCAGCAGCAGGTTGTTGGATACGGCCAGTACAATGGAAAACAGCAGCAGCACAAACGGACTCACAAGGATCGTCTCCTTTTATCGGCGGAATGGTCGCGCGGCGCCTCAGGCTTCGCAAAACGCACCGGACGGCTGATTATAGCACGGAAACCGCCTATGCCGCAACACGGGCCCTCTTCGTCACAGGAAATCGCTTACAAAACCGTCCGTTTCTTATTTGATTTCGATCCAGATCCCGGTGTCGTGGATGGAAGCGTTTTCCACATGCCTGTAGAAACGCTGCGCCTCGTCGTTTCCGGCCGTGAGCGCGATCAGCAGACCGACGCCCTGTTTTCTGCACTCGGCTTTCAGCGCGTTCAGCAGCGTCTGCGCCGTTTTCCGATGCCTTTCGCTTTTCAGCACACAGATCCAGTCCAGATACGCGCTGCAGCAGGACGCGTCGCTTCTGCTTGTGATCAGGGACGCGTCGATCCTTCCGATGACGCGGTCTTCCTTCAGCGCGATCAGGGACAGCGCCGTGTTGAACCTCGCGTCGTCAAAACTGTGTTCAAGCTGTTTCTCGTAGGCTTCATCCGGTTCCCAATAATAGGTATCCGGCTCCTGGTTCCGCAGTTCCCGTTCAAAAGCGATGATTTTCCGAACGTCTTCTTTTTCCATTTTTCTGATAAGAATCACGGCAGGCCTCCGTCGCTCCGCTCACAGGAAATCGTACACCGGTCCGCGCGTGTTGATGTTGAAGTCAAAATCGCCGGTGATCGCGTAAACTTCGGATTGCTCAAACACAATGTGCAGCTGCACCCACCTGCCTTCCCGGACGAATTTCTCCAGCCCGCCGCCCTTCCAACGCAGCGGAGCGTCCGTTACATCGCCCGCGATGGGAAGAAAGTCGTCCAGCGTGTATCCTTCGACAGGCGCCCCCGCGCGGATTTCCGCGCGCAGCGAACCGAAGGGGATCACGGCGTTCAGCTTCAGCTCCGGCATTTTCAGGCGCAGCCACTGGGTGAGCAGCTCGCCTCTGCCCTTGCCCGAATCGATGCTCACAAAGCGATTGCGCTTCAGCGTTCCCGGAATCATGACGCAGTTGCTGCGCTTTTCCGTCGTGCTTCCCGCCGGATAGCCGCCGTGTTCCGTCAGCCAGGCGCCCATGTAAAACACCATGTCCTCACCGCGGTCTGCCATGCCGATGCCGTACGCGCTTCCCGCTCCGTATTCGCCCCGGTTCTTCTCCGGAAAAAGCGGCGCTCCGGTACGGTTCCACATCAGGCCGTCATAGGAATACGCGTATTCCGTGGTGACAGGGCCTTCCATGATCCGGTCAAAGGGCATGACCTGCTTCCACAGCAGGCCGATGAAGATTTCGCCGGGCTCGTAGTAGAATTCCGGCATGCTGTACAGATGCGTTACCGGCTCGTCATCCGGCAGGGGATGGAGGATCGCCCGGGGAGGGGTCCAGGACTGCAGATTTGCGCTTTCGACCAGGCAGATGCGGCGCTCGCCCCAGCGGCGGCGGACGGTCGCCTGCAGCTTTCCGGTCCTCGGATTGCGCAGCAGGCCGGGATAACAGTCCGAATAGGAAGGCGTGACCGGCGCGTCGCTCACGCGCTTCCAATGGATAAGATCCGGCGAGCCCAGCAGGTAGGCCGGCTCTCCGGCCGGCTTTCCGTCTATGCGGCCATAGCGCGCCTGGACGGCCTTGTAGCGGAATTCGGCGTTCTTCTCCGCTTTGTCATACAGCACGCAGGTGCCGACCGTATCGCCCGCGCCGCCGATCCTGTGCGGATACCGCGCGCCGGGATTAGCCTTCATGTACGGCTCAAAACGCATGCCGTCCGGGCTCCACGCCAGAAAAACGGACAGGTTCTCGTCCCGGAGGGGCAGTTCCGGCTCCGGAACGCCCAGGTAAATCATCATGCAGCCGCCCTGCGGCGCCGGAACAACGCTCTGCGGCCAGATATTCCGCGGATTGTACGGGTCGGAGAAGCTCACCTCCGGATGCCACTCGGGCTTTTTGAACCTGCGTCGGGTGCCGTCGGAGCGGTTCAGCACAAAATCGTCAAAAGCCAGAATCGTTTTCATAGTCCCTCTTACGCCTTCCGTTTCCGGTTCAGGTATTCGTCCAGTTCCTTTTTGACGTTTTCGGGGATCTCACGCGCCACCGGACAGCAGGCCGCGTCCGCCATGCGCCGGGTGAATTCGGTGATAAAGGCGATGTCCTTTTCCAGCTGCGCCATCGAAAGGATGTCCATCTTATCGTACCGGCAGTGGATCGCCGCGGCGTTCCCGCCCGCGAGGCGCGCGAAGGAGATCGCCGGAACGCCGTGATCCGCGAACGGGGTCGAATCGCTCGAGTATACGCCGGTCCTCGCTTCCGCCACGGGGAAGGCAAGCTCCGCGCCCATATACTCCACGTAATGCGCCAGCTTGTCCTCGGCGGATACGCGGGAGATGAACCTGCCCATCAGGCTGCCGATCATATCCAGGTTAATGTTCAGTACCGTATGCGGCAGGTCCGCTTCATGATCCCGCACATAGGCGTGCGAACCGAGCAGCCCGCGTTCTTCGCTGCCGCAGAAAACGAAGCGGAGCCCGTAATGATGCTTTTTTGCGCGCAGCGCGTCCATCACGCCCAGCAGTCCCGCGCAGCCGGACATATTGTCATAGGCGCCGTGCGACAGCGCGGTGGAGTCGTAATGCGCCGTGAGGGTGATGTATTCTTCCCCTTCTCCCGGGATTTCCGCGACCACGTTATGGGACTGGGCGTCAAATTCCCGCTGCCGGATCACGATTTTTACGTTCTTCACGCCGCTGCGGACCATCTCCGCCGCCGCGGTCACATGCAGCATGGCGCAGGGCACCTTCTTCCCGTCTCCCACGACCGCCTCGCGCAGCTCCCGCTGGTCGATATCCCGGTTGGGAAAATGCGCGTCGCCGAACTGGAACAGGATGCCTTTTACCCCGGCTTCCGTCAGGTCTTTGTATTGAAAGAACCGGACGCCCTGCGTATCCAGCAGAACGATTTTATCCCTCGCGCCGGCGAGCGATACCCGATCCAGCGACGGCATGTAATACAGCTCGCCTTCCGCCGTGCCGCTGCCGCAGCAGAGAAATCCCCTGCAGGGCACGGATTCGCCGTCCGCAATAACGGCCGCTTCCTCGATCTGCGCCATCTGCACGCGGAAGGGCTCCAGGCGCGCGGGCACTTCCAGTTCCTCACAGTAAGCCTTCAGCGTTTCCGCCGCTTTCTTTTCCGCGTTCGTTCCGCCGAAGTGAACGTAATCCGTTTCCTCAAATACCTTTTTCAGCTGCTCCTGTGTCATACCAAAACCTCCGCAAGTCAGAATGAATCACAGAGATTATAGCATAACCGGGCTTTGTTTGTCAGGATTTTTCGTGTATCTCCACGGCACCGTGATCCCGCTTGCGGAACACGGCCGCATATGTTATACTGATTATGGATAATATATGATCCGTTATTGATTGATAAGCCAATTACAGATCATATTTGAACACTTTGGAGGACAGTATGGGGTTTATCTGGGAAACTCCCGAGGAAATCGATCTGGCAATCGCGCGCAGGCTGCGCGGCATCCGCAAACGAAAGCATCTCACCCAGCGTCAGCTGAGTGAAAAGAGCAACGTCAGCTTCGGCAGTGTGAAACGTTTTGAAGGAACCGGACAGATTTCCCTGATATCCCTGACGAAGCTGGCTGCCGCGCTGGACTGCACGGAAGATCTCAAAAGGCTGTTCGCGGACGTAAAATACCTGTCCATCGAGGAGGTCATCCGTGAAAGGCCGTAAATTGGATGTTTTTCTGGAGGACAGGCAGGTAGGCACCCTGTCCGAAACGCCGGGACACCGGGTGGCTTTTGCCTATGCGGACAGCTGGCTGGAAAACGGCTTTGCCGTCAGTCCGTTTTCCCTCCCGCCGAAGCAGGGTGTCTTTCTGCCGCCTTCCGACTGCTTTCAGGGAATGTGGGGCGTATTTGCGGACAGTCTTCCGGATGCCTGGGGCCGGCTGCTTGTGGATCGGATGCTGCGCAGCCGCAGACTGTCCGCTGCAGATCTCACGGTACTGGACAGGCTTGCGATTGTCGGCAGTTCGGGAATGGGTGCATTGACCTACCGCCCCGCCTGGGACATCTCCCGGGACGCTTCTCCCGGCGATCTGGATGTCCTGGCTGCCCAGTGCGGCGCACTGCTGCAGCAAAAAGAAACCGCCGACCCGGAGGAGCTTTTCCGGCTTGGAGGAAGCAGCGGCGGAGCCCGTCCCAAAGTCATGACCGAAGAATGGATCATCAAATTTCCCGCGTCAGGCGACATGAAAGATTCCGGCATCATGGAAAAAGAGTACATGGACTGCGCCGCCGCCTGCGGAATCGATGTGCCGGAGACAAAACTGATGCCCTCCCGGCAATGCTCCGGATATTTTGCCATTCGCCGCTTTGACCGCGTTCACGGAAAAAGACGGCATATGCTCTCCGCCTCAGCGATTCTGGAGACAGATCCCCGGTATGCCTCCCTGGATTACCATACCCTGATGAAGCTCACCGCCGTTCTCTCCCGGAGCAATGAGGCGGATCTGCTGCAGATGTATCGGAGAATGTGTTTCAATGTGTTTGCGCACAACCGGGACGATCACGCCGGCAACTTTACCTGGATCTATGATCCGCAGTACGATTGCTGGCATCCTTCCCCTGCCTATGACCTGACCTGGAGCACCGCATACTTCGGTGAACACACCACCTCCGTGGACGGCAACGGACGCAATCCCGGCGATCGGGAACTGCTCGCCGTCGGAAAAAAGGCCGGGATTGCCATCCGGATTTGCAGGCAGATTGCGGAAGAGATTCGGGAAAAAACAGTCCCGATCGAACAGAAATACCGGGATGTCCGCTCATAATATTTTCAATCGGAAGGCGCGTTACGTTTCCCGGCCGAAACAGCCCGGCTCCTCGCCTCGCTCGGCGTGATGCCGAAATACTGTTTAAAGCGTTTTGTGCTGCTGCTCCGATCGATATAGCCCACCTGATGCAGGATCTCCGCGATCGGCCGGTCCGTACCGCAGATCAGATCCCACGCGGCCCGCATGCGCAGGTCCGTAAGGCAGTCGATGTAGCGCATACCGGTTTCCGCGCGGAAAAGGCGGCTCATGTGCTCCCGGGAAACCCCGAAATGATCGGCCATCTCCTCCAGGGAGATATCCTCCCGCATGTAATTCTCCTGCAGGTATTGCATGATTTCCTGTACTTTGGCATTGGGATCCTCCGCATTTTCCCGCTCCTTCGGCTTTCCATCGTCCATCTCCCGGCTCTCGCCAAGCACAAATATACCTTCCGTCTTTCCCTCCCGAAGCAGCCGGGCGATCTCCTCCAGCGCCTGCCGGTATGCCTCGTCGACCGCGTTCAGATCTTCCGCCGGCCGGCTCATCACGATCAGCGCGCGCCGATCCTCCGGCGCGCAAAGCAGGCCGGCCAGCTTTTCTCCTTTCGCCTGCCGCAGCTTTCCCTCCGCGTCAGGATGGGGCAGTTCGTCAAGGAAAAGACATACGGGTTTTCCGTCAATTTGCGCGGCACAGAAGAGCCGGTCCGCAAACAGGGCCTCCGCGTCCGCGCCCGGCGCATAAACAGCCGTAATGAAGAATACCTCTTCCTCCGTGTCGATGCCGCAGTGCCGCAGCAGCTGCGCGGGATCCGTTTCGTTTTTCAGCAGGCCGTGAAACAGGAGCCTCGCGGTTTGCGCGCGCAGTATGCTGCGTGTGTTTTCCATCGCCGCGCTGTTTTCGCGCACTGTATCCCGGATCAGCGCATGAATACCGGAAAAACCGCCCATTCTGACAGGCACGGCTTCCCTGCCTGTGAGGGCGTCCTCCAGATGCCGCAGCTGGGTCAGACGGCGGCCCGTCAGGAATACGGACAGCATGCCCGAGAGCAGCATACCCATCGCCAGCAGCGCCCAGTTGCCCCACTGCAGGCGCTCTACTCCGGCAAACAGCTGCCCTTCGTCCATGTACAGTTCCAGGACCGTGTCCATCTGCACCGTTTTTCCGGAAACGGTGATCCATTTCCCGCTGTCAAGCAGGGCATCCGCCGCGGTTCGCGTCAGCGGCCGGATGGCGCCGCCCGTCTTTCCGAACAGGAGCGGTTCGCTTCCCGGCAGCGTCAGCGCTGCAAGGATGTCCTCATCCCCGGCCAGGCGCTGCAGAAGGGACGCGACGGTGGAGAAAGTGCAGCAGTAATTCACGGAACAGCCGGATGCCATCGGATAATGCAGCAGGATATAGCCCTCTCCCTCTCCCCTGAGCAGGCAGGCTGCTTCCTGCTCCGGAGAGGACAGTACCTCATGCGCCGTTTCATATGCCTGCCCGGAAAGGCCCATATCCACCCGCAGGTATACGCTCGCCCGGGCCAGGCCCCGGCTGCCGTACAGGTGGCTTTCATCATACCAGAGCAGCAGCTCATCGATCATGCCGTCAAACACATGCACGGTTTCCAGCTTTTCCAAGCCGCGGCGCGCGCTCACCGCACTGTTTTGCATGGCAAAGGGGGAAAGCTCCGGCATCCGGGTCAGGTACACGCCGCCCTCATACCAGGAAGTATACTGTTCCTCCAGTCCGGAAAGCATGAGGTTCAGGCGTGAAGTGAGCTGCGCCTCGCTGTCCCGCCGCATCTGCCCCATGGTCAGGGTGGAAATCAGAACGCTGATCGCAAGAAAAGGAAGCACCAGGAGCAGATAGGTACATAAAAACCGCAGCCCAATGTGTTTTTTTGTCATTTTCCCTTCTCCCTCCCGATGCGGCAAAGCATGGGCGGCGCTTTCGCGCCGTCCATGCCGCTTTGAAATGCCTGTTTTCGCTTACTTCAGGTTCACCGCATAGCGGTCATATGCGCTCTGTTCCGCCGCCAGCAGCTCGTTCAGGCCCATCGCCTGAATGGTGGACTGGAAGGTATCCCATTCCGCGTCGATATCCGCTTCGCCGGTGATGAAGGCCACCCGCATGGTCTGCAGGTAAGAGCCAAGATCCCCCTTGTACCGGCTCTGCACTTCAGCTTCTTCCTTGGTGTAAGAAAAGACGGGATAAGTATCCACCATATAGCCCGCGCGTACCAGTTCTTCCCGGTAGGCATAATTCGTCAGAACTTCATCTTTCTTCATTTGTTCCAGTTCTTCCGCGGAGGCCTGGCTTGCGATGGGATAATACATTCCGTGCATTTTGGTCATCAGTTGCGTCACGTTCAGGTACTGATCCCGGAAGACACCTTCACTGTCATATTTGCCTTCCCAGGCAGACTTCAGAACGGCCGGGATCTGGAAACCGGTATCGGTGGCAATATACTCAAAGGTTTCCCCTTCATTACCGCAATTGTACACCAGAATGTATTCATCCGTAAACAGGGTGTCAATGATCCTGCATACCTCTTCGGGATGCTCCGTCTTGGCGCTGACAAGGATTTTTGCGCCTGTGCTGACGAGTGGCCAGCCGGGATAAGCGACAGGTGTGTTTTCGGATCCGAGCCCATACAGCCACTGCCATGTATCGTAGGCATCAGGCGCATTTTCACCACAGGTGTTGGCAAGCAGACCGCTCCAGTCAGAGAACATACCTACTTTTCCATTGATTATTTTTTCACGGCGCTCGGAATAAGTCTGAATGAATGTGGTTTCATCCATCAGACCTTCAGCGAAAAGCTGATGCATATAACTGACGTAGTTTTTGAAGTTTTCCGTAGTTTCATACAGGAACACTTTACCGTTCTCATCCACACCCAGCATCAGATCCGTAGCTGTGCTGTAAATGCCGAATCCGGCCTGAATCAGATGCTGCGCGCGCTGACCGGCGCTGGTTTCAAAGCACAGGGGAATCTCATCGTTGGGATCGCCGTTGCCGTTGGCGTCCTGCTCTTTGAAAGCTTTCAGAACCGCATAGAGATCCTCAACTGTTTCCGGCACATCCAATCCGACATTCTGCAGCCATACCTTATTGATGTACACGAGCGGCTGTGCCCGCTGACCTTCATAAACAGACAGATTCGCCAGGCTGTATATGGCACCGTTCTCAGTCATGTGGTAAGCCTTGTAATCGGGATACTTCTCAAAAGCGGCTTGCAGGTTGGGCATAATGTCCAGATACTGGCTCAGATCCAGGAAATAGCCTTCTTCGCCGCGCAGATTCATTTCGGATTTGTCGGCATCGGCTTTGAAAATCACATCGGGCAATTCATCACCGGTGATCATCAGGGTCAGCTTGGTTTTCCAGACGTCAGAGGGGTAGAGCGTAACGTCCCACTGGGTGTTGGTCTTTTTTTCCAGGTACTGAACTGCCAGAGTATCTGTCCAATGACTGTTGGTGGAATCCGGCCCGGAGACGGTAATGACGGTGGGCGCTTCCTCAGCGGTCGCGGGTAGGAGCGCCATCGCAATCATCAGTGCCAGGAACAGGGTAAAGAACCGTTTCATAGAAACACCTTCCTTTGATTTTTTATTCCACTGCCGTCCGAATGGACGCGCAGAAAGAACCGTTTTTAACCTTTGACCGCGCCAATCATGACACCCTTGGCGAAGAACCGCTGCAGGAAAGGATAGATTACCAGCATCGGAACAGAGGATACTACAATCAGCACGTATTTGAGCATATTGGAAGTAGAAGCCTGCTTGATCATGACCTCCATTTCTTCCATTGAGAAACCGTTGCCCGACGCCATAGCACTCTCCGCCCATTGGCTTTGCAGCAGGATCTCCCGCAGGAATACCTGCAGCGGATACAGTTCTTTATCATTCAGGAACACCATCGCGTTAAAATAGCTGTTCCAGTGGCCTACGCCATAATAGAGGGTCAGCACGATGATGATGGGCTTCGAAAGGGGCAACACGATGGAACGGAATACCTGGAAATCGGAGCACCCGTCGATGAAAGCAGCCTCATGCAGTTCCCACGGGATCGTACTGGAAAAGAACGTACGGGCCACGATCAGGTTGTAGGTGGATACCAGCCCTGTAATCAGCATATAGGTACGGGTGTTGACCAGATGCAAGGCGCGCAGCAACAAGTAGGTGGGGATAAGACCTCCTCCAAAATACATCGTAACCATGAAAATGACCATAATTGGACCCCGCCCCTTCAGATCCCGACGGGACAGGGCGTAAGCGCAGGGCAGGGTCACAAGCAGGTTCAGCGCCGTGCCTGCAAAGGTATAGAAGATCGTGTTGCCGTAGCCGATCCATACATCCTGGTAGCGCAGAATATACTGGTATCCCTGCAGCGTAACACCGACCGGCCAGAGCAGCATTTTGCCGGTGCTTACCGCTTCCGGATCGCTGACGGAAGCACTGAGCACAAAAAGCAGCGGGTACAGGATCGCAAAGAAAACCAACAGTAACAGTGTCTTATTGAAGAAAAGGAAGATCCGGTCTCCCCTGGTTTTCCGGATGAATGTCTTTGTCATACGCCTCCCTCCTTACCACAGGCTGCTCTGTCCGACCGCACGTGAAAGCCGGTTCGCACCGATCAGGATCAGGGAATTACAGACGGAATTGAAAATGCCGATGGTAGTCGAGAAGGAGAAGTCGTTGCCGCCTGCAAGACCCACCTTATAGGAATAGGTGGAAATCACCTCCGAGCCCATGATATTCTGCGCGGTCTGCAGGGCGTATACCTTTTCATAGCCAATGCTGAACAGGGAGCCACAGCGCAGGATGAACAGGATCACGGCGGTCGGGATCAGGATGGGCAGGTTGATATACCAAATTTTCTGCGGGATATTCGCTCCATCGATGGTGGCGGCTTCCAGCAGTTCCTTGTCCACACCGGACAAGGCCGCAGTAAAAATGATCGTGCTCCAGCCAATTCCCTGCCAAATGCCGCTGATGATATAGATCCATTTAAACATCGTGGGTTTCGCCATAAAATGAACAGATTGCCCTCCCAGCGCGACGATCAGTTGATTCACGATTCCTACGTTAGGGCTCAGGAACAGGGTGATCATTCCGCACAGCACGATGGTGGAGATAAAATGCGGGGCGTAGGAAACCGTCTGAAAACCTTTTTTCAGCTTTTCATTCTCCATTTCATTCACCATCAGCGACAGGATGATAGGCAGAGGGAAACCGATCACCAGGGAGAGGGCACTGATGGTCAGTGTGTTTTTCAGGATGATGGGGAACCAGTAGGAGGAAAACAGTCGTTCGAAATTTGCAAAACCAATCCACGGACTGCCGAGAATACCCTGTCGCATATTGAATTTCTTGAACGCGATCGTGATCCCGTACATTGGCCCGTAATGGAACAGCAGCACAAAACCCAGCGCTGGCAGCATCATCAGATACAGCTGCCAGTGACGGATCAGACAGTTTTTTTTCAGCCGATTCAAAAAATCTGCTGGCTGCACAGCTGAAGATGCCCGCATTTTTCTCACCTCTTCTTTCAGGAATGACCATCCAGACCAGACACCCTGTTTCTGTTTCTTTAGCCTTTCGCATACAGTATAACAGAATACAAAATCCGGATAAAGCGGCATTTTTTGATGATTTCCGGAATATCAAGAATAACTACACCCGCATAAAGACCAGAGCATCCTTTGCTTTCAGTCGGACAGGCCAGGTAGCAAAGCCGGAGCAATGTTTCCCGGTCAGCAGTTCTTCATATTCCCCCGCTTCCGGCAAGAACAGCACGGCATTCTGATCCTGCTGCGGGAAGAATGCCATGAAGCGGCTGTCCCCATATACGGTACAATGAGGCGGTGCGTACATGCGGCATCCCGCTTCTGAAGCCAAAGCAAAAAAATCCTCCGAACGGAAATCCGGTGAAACACAAAGGATATGATTTCCCCGGCGGGCTGTGCATATCGTTCCGTCCGCTCTTCTCTTCTGTATAGCAATACCGTCTTCCGGCAGAATCCGAATGGGCGGAAGCTTTACGTCGATCCCATAACCATTGCTGGCGTCAAAACCCATCTCATATGGTTCAACGGACAAACCCGTTAAATCTCTCACATGATCCAACGAGTATCCGTGATTCCGGATCCCTGCGGCGTAATGCCAAAGACACAAGGTATCGGGTGGCAGATTTGTCTTTAGGTAAGCACGCGTTTTTTCATCAACGGCAAAGGCATTTGCAAAAACAATCAGTTTATAAGAAAAGAGATCCATCTCCAGCAGATCGCGGAGCCTGTACTGCTCAACAGGAGCGCCGCACAGGAGCAGTTCCGATGCCATTTCATTAACGATGGCTTTATGGTGGCCGCCCATAAAGTTCGCGTCTTCATTTTGCCAGTACAGGCTGTCCTCGTCCACGATCAGCAGGATTTCACACAGGCTTTTCCTTGGCATGGAGCGAACTTTCCGGATGAATTGCAGCAAAGGCGGAAACAGTCTCATGACGGCCTCATCACGAAACCATCCGCCTCCCAGATCCATCCACCAGAAATTCTGATTGTTCCAGGCAAGATTCTTTGCGACTTCCCGCCAAAGGACCGTTCTGGTTTCCGGCAGATCAGCCGGATAATAATCTTTATGATGAACACGCCTTCCAAGATATGTGCCGTTATCCAGTTCATCCAGCCACAGTTTTTTTCTGGTCACGGAAAGCGACATTCCCTGCGCGCCGCCCGGTTCACCCGGTCCGCTGCGATAGTATCCCTTTGGTGAAGAAAGGAAATCAAGCGCTGCACAGTCCAGCAGGCGCTGTACAGCGAGATGCCCTATCTGTCCGGGATAGGAAGAAAACAGGTATCCGTAAAAAGCACCTGCCGGTTTGCCTGTTTCTGTCTTAATAACTTCAGCAAAACGGCAAACGGCATCAGCTGTGGTCTCCGAAAGAAAGCGGGAATACACGGCGCATTGATCATTCCCGTACCGGAAATAATCCTCCAGGTTTTCAGGCGTATGGCATCGCCGGGCGCTTCCGGGAATCAACTGTACGGCATCATTGAATTCCTCAATATGAAAAGCCTCGGCAGCGGCCTGCCGGCTTCCGTACAGCCCGGCGCAATACTCCGCAAACTTTTCCGCGGCAGCGAGACCGAAATCCCCAAATCGGCGCGGTGAAACCCAGCCGCCCCAATATGCATTCTCCGCACACATGCCAAATCCGATCTGATATCCGATGATCTGATCCGCATATGGTGTCTGATCGATATGGGCAAGCAGCATCCTCAAAGCGCATGAAGCATCCTCCAGCCACTTTTCGGAGCAGAAACTCTGCAAGCCTACGGCACATCCGGCATCAGGATAATCCCATTCCAGACCCGGGGTAGAAAAAAACGGAAGCTGTTCCCGGAAGACTCTCCGGATTTCTTCGGGAGCCCTGGGCGCATGTTCGCTCAGATACAGCTCTTCCGGATATCGCTCACACCAAGCGGCTGGCGCATTCAGTTTAATACGGGGCATATACCGGATATCGGGAGATATCTCGCATATAGCTTCCAATGTCCGATCTGTACCGCTGAAATCGTACTGATCCACCCCCACCCAACCGTTATGCAGGATCGTGGTATGACATTTCACGCCCGCCCGGAAAAATGAACGGTGTTCGGCGATGTAATCTGTCCAATCACGCTCTTTGAACAGAATTTTTCCCTGCAAATCCCTGCGGGTCGGATCTTCCGCAAAACCGACTCTGGACCAGAACAGCGGTTCCCGTGCAAGAAGTGATTCCGTTTTCACTCGTATCAGCCTCCACAAAGACGATTAACGCTCTTTATTTCCCGGCTTACCGTCTTGCTCCCTGTGCTTCCATGATCAGAACCACTTTCTTTCCATCTAGCCGGCGTGGCGTTACATTTTCCACTATGGACACTGCAGCCGCCGTTCCCGCCGCCTGGCCCATCGCCACACAGTCTCCTGTCACTCGGAATGATGCCTCTGCCTCATGACTTCCCGAAATGCATCTTCCTGCTATCAGTAAATTCTCCACTTTCATCGGCACCAGACACCGATAAGGGATCTGATACGGTCTGATCGGATATCCTTCCTGCCCCTTTCCGTCAGGCTGATGGATATCAACCCCCCAGCAGCAGGTGGCAAATCCGTCCTCAAATCTGCGTCCCGCCTGCATGTCCTCCAATGTCAGGCAGTATTCTCCCTCGATATGGCGGCTTTCCCGGATCCCGATCATGGCGGCCGTCTGATCCAGTTGCACGTTTTTGAATTCGGGACAGTAGGTCCTGAAAAAATCAATGGCTTCCCACACCCGCTCCCGGCCTTCCATTTCCGCCCGGCTCAGGTCGCGGGGATCCGTCCCTGAATACCCGCGCATATGCGTCATCTGCAGCACGCCCGTGTGGAGTCCCGGCAGTTTCAGCAGGCAGGGCCTCTCAAAATTGAAATCG
>CADBNX010000006.1 GCA_902796115.1 uncultured Eubacteriales bacterium | reverse complement strand
GTGAGAACGGGCGATCGCGCCCAAAAACCGTCCGGCTTCCTTTGCTTCGCAGTTCAGCCGGTCCGTGAGCTGCGTGACTTCATATCCGAGCGCCCGGCATTCACTTGCCGCGGCGTCACAGAGTTCACGGACGCTGCCGGTAATGCGGAGTTCGGAGTTGGGTACGGTTTTCGGTGTTTCGGACCGCAGGCAGGCGCGCGCGGCTTCGGTAAGCGGGAGGTGATACTTATCCGCGATGGCCAGCGCTTCCTCACAGGTGGAATGATCCGGCGCGGTGGGCCCCGAAGCGATCATATCCACCGGATCGCCGATGATGTCGGAAAGGATCACGCTGGTAACACGCGCCGGCGCGCAGGCCGCGGCGAATTTGCCGCCCTTTACGGCGGAAAGGCGTTTGCGGATCGTGTTCATTTCCACAATGTCGGCGCCGCTGCGCAGCATGTGTGATGTGATCTGTTTCAGTTCGTCCAGCCCGATCAGCGGCAGTTCAAACAGTGCGCTTCCGCCGCCGGAAAGAAGAAACAGAACGGTGTCTGTTTCCGAAAGGCCGCGCACTTTTTCAAGCGCTGTCTGCGCGGCCCGGACGGACGCTTCGTCCGGTACAGGATGGCCGGCTTCCATGCAGTCGATTCCGGGTATGCTTCCTTTGCCGTGTCCGTATTTGGTGATCACAAGTCCGTCTTTGATCCTGCTCCCCAATACGCCGCGGGCGGCATTGGCCATATTCCATGCCGCCTTGCCGACTGAGATCAGGATCACCCGCCCGGGAAAATCCATATTCTGCAAGGCAAGCCTGACCGCTTTTTCCGGCATCACCCGGCGGAGCGCGGCGTGAATGATCGCGTCCGCTTCCTGCCTGAAAGGACTGGTCATAGGTTCATCTCCGTGACTCACTGCTTTGCCGCCTTCAGCAGTGCCTGCCATTCTTTGACGATCTTCCTGTCGTCAAAGTAATTGATGCGCATCGCGCTCCGTACGCGTGCGAGCGTCTGATTGGTTTTTTCGGCTGCTTTTTCGGTTCCGTCCCGGAGGATATCGTATACGGTGTCGATATCCTTTTCCCATTTGGCACGCGCATCCCGGATGGGCGTAAGGATTTCCTCCAGCACCTGGAACAGGAATTTTTTGCAGGTCCCGTCACCCAAGCCGCCGCGCTGATAGTGCTCTTTCATTTCGTCCAGATTCCGATAGTCGGGCAGGTACCTGGAAAAGTGCTCCGGCGTGCAGAATGCGTCAAGATACGTGAATACCACATTTCCCTCGAGATGACCGGGATCTTCGATCCGCAGATGCTGCGGATCCGTGAACATTTTCCCGTTGATCTGCTTTTTGACGGTTTTCGCATCATCGGACAGATAGATGCAGTTCCCCAGCGATTTGCTCATCTTCGCTTTCCCGTCCACACCGGGAAGGCGCCGCTGCGTCGCGTTTTCCGGGATCAGGGCATTGGGCAGAACCAGCGTATCACCGTAGACTTTATTGAATTTCTCGACGATTTCCCGGGTCTGCTCGATCATGGGAAGCTGGTCTTCCCCTACGGGGACAACCGTCGCGTCGAAGGCCGTGATATCCGCGGCCTGCGAGACCGGGTAGGCAAAAAAGCCCGCGGGAAGTCCTTCATCGGCAAAGCCGCGCATCTGGATTTCCGCCTTGACGGTGGGATTCCGGGAAAGCCTTGCGGTCGTGACCAGATTCATATAGTAAAAGGTCAGCGCGTGCAGGGCGGGAAGCGCGGACTGGATACAGATGGTGGATTTGCCGGGATCAATGCCCGCGGAGAGATAATCAAGTACGACGTTGATGATGTTATCCCGGATTTTGCCGGGATTATCGGCGTTGTCCGTCAGCGCCTGATCATCCGCGATCAGGATATTGATTTCGTCGAACTTTCCCGAGTTCTGCAGCTCGACCCTGCGCATGAGCGAACCGACAAAATGCCCCAGGTGCAGACGGCCGGTCGGCCGGTCGCCGGTGAGGATAATCTGTTTTTTCGTGGCTTCCATGGAGCTTCTCCCTCTCAATCTTTGATTTCACAGAACAATTATAGCATAAAAGTGAGGCGCTGTCATTGTGTTGAGAAAAACTTCCTGCTGCGGAAACAGAAGGAAACGGTTTTTCAAAGCAAATATCCGGCTGAAAGCAGAAACCGCCGTCCCGGGAGGAACGGCGGAGAAGACTGCCGGAGGAAGCAGCTTTAATACGATCATGCTCAACGGTCGATGATTACATCCCCGCACCCGTCGAAAGCATCCCCGGCAATGGCTTTGACTGTCTTTGGAATATGCACAAACACCAGGTTCGGACAGTCTGCGAAAGCGCGGCTGCCGATGCTGATGCAGCCATCCGGAATGATCGCGGCTTCGAAGGTTCCGCCCG
>CADBNX010000005.1 GCA_902796115.1 uncultured Eubacteriales bacterium | reverse complement strand
GGAGATCCGGATCTTCCGGCATGATTTCCCGAAGAAAATGCGGCCGCTGGTGGCGTCGCTGGACGCGGACCGCCCGGAGGAAGCGAAACACATCGCGGAGCAGTTCAGCGATTTCGCCGCCCGCATCGGCAGCCGTTTCCACACCGGCAATTTCCGGCTGGATACGGTGCTGTCCTTTGAGCAGCAGCTGGCGGAGCGGGACGGGATCCGTTTCGACGTTTCCTTTGACGCGACGTTCCCCGAAAACGGGATCGACCCGGACGATATCTACACCATCTTCCCCAACGCGCTGGATAACGCCATCGAGGCCTGCCGGAAGCTGCCGGAGGCGGAACGGACGATCACCTTCCGTTCCCGCATGGACCGACAGACGGTTTTCGTGACCGTCCGCAACCCGGTCGCGGGGGAAGTCAGAACGAAGAGCGGTCTGCCGCAGACGAGCAACGCGGACAAAGCCGCCCACGGCTGGGGTCTGCGCAGCATCAGAAAGGCCGCCGCGAAATACGGCGAGGACAACGTGACGTTCCTGATCGAGGACGGGACGTTTGAGCTGCGGCTGTTCCTGAACTATCAGACGGCAGACGAAATCCGCCCGGCATCCCCCTGAAACACGCTTTTTACTCCCTCAAAACGGCTTTTCGCTCCCGGACGGTGGATTTTACAGGGAAGCGCTGATATAATCAAATCACGCAACACGGCGTATCACGCCGTCCGAACGATTCCCATAAAGGGTAGCGCGGCACCTCAGTGCCGCTGATGACACAAACAACTGTTTTTTGCACAATTAAATACCGATGACTTTGGAGATACAAAAAAATATCTGTTTTTTTCCGGTTACAGAAATGATACTTCTGTAAAAAGCGGCACTGAGGTGCCGCGCTACCGTTTTTATGCCTGCGGCGCGCTTTAACGGCGCAAGGCGCCGTGCTGCGGCCCCTCAACAAAGCCGCTTGTTGTATTTTGCAATGATGCGTCAATTACGATAGAAAAGGAGTTATCCGTATGCTGCGAACAAGAAGATTCTTTCTGAGCCTGTTCCTTTCTTTCCTGCTGGCCGCGACGGCCCTGTGCGCCGTTCCGGCGTTTGCCGCGGAGAATAACGTGAGAGCCTCCGGCGAATGCGGCGCCAACGGAAACAACCTGACCTGGACGCTGACAAATGACGGCGTCCTGACGGTTTCCGGCAGCGGGCCAATGAAAGATTACGACAAAACCGAGGTTTCTTTTCTCGGGAAAGAACGCGCGCCATGGTATGAATACCGGTCGGGGATCGGCAGGATCGTGCTGGAGGAAGGCGTGACAAGTGTGGGGGAATACGCGTTTTATGTTTTTCCCAATCCGCTGACCGTCCAACTTCCGCAAAGCCTGAATCTCATCGGCGAGCATGCCTTTGACACAGACGGCGCCGTCAACGCGGTGTATTATATGGCGCCCATCGGCCGGTTCGGTTCGATCAACGTTCAGAGCAACAACGAACGGCTTCTGTCCGCGCCGCGGCACTCCCATGTGTCCGGCGGCGGCACCTCTACCACCCAGCAGCAGAACCTCACGCAGGCCACCTGTACGGCGGCGGGCGGCTATGACACGACAGAGCGCTGCAATTACTGCCAGCTGGTGCTGGGCGTCACCCACACAACGCTTCCGCCTCTGGGCCATTTGTCAGGTTCCCCTGTCACTGAAAACGAGGTCCCCGCGACTGCGCAGAGCACGGGACGTTACGACAGGGTATATTACTGTACCAGATGCGGCGCGGAGTTATTCCGCAGCACCGTAACCATTCCCGCGACAGGCGGCTCTGCCCCCGCCGCCACCTCGATCGCCAATCCGTTCGCGGGCTTAACAGCTTTTCATGCCGATCCCACCGGACAGTGTGATTTCGTCCTTCCATTGCCCGCCGACCCCTTCTATGACAACTATGCCGCTGCTGAGGCGGCGGAGCATGTTCCCAACGGCGGCGTATCTGCTTCCTATTCGCTGAATAATGCGGTATTCGATCAGGACGGCAATCAGATGGCGGTCGCGCAGACGACGCTCAACATTTTCCAGTACTACAGCGGATGTTACGTCGAGGTCAGCCAGCAAGGCAACCTGTCCGTCAGATTCGGATTCGGTAACGGCTCAAACGTCGGCGGAGCTTGCTTTAATATCGTGCAGACCTACGGCAGTCTCACCCAAACGACGTCGGTCAGGATCGAACAGACGAGAAAACAGGATTATATGCAGTTCGAGTTCCGGGACGCCGACGGAAGACGGTTCCTTACGTACGAATACGGCGAGCTCTATATCGAACAAAATCCCAAGGTCCTGAAAGCGTCGCCTTACGGCAGCAGCTGGCTCTCCCTTGTGTCTCCTTACTTTACCCATACCGTGTCCCCGAACGGCTACGATATGTATACGGTCAACCAAACCGGTATCCTTCCCGTATACCCGCCGAAGGCGCCCGACGCCGCGAACCATTATGAATTCGATCACTGGGCGACCGACGCCTTGCTGACCGGAACAAATCAACCGCTGGACCTTGATACCATAGACAGTTGGATCTATTCTTACCGACCGAATTACCAGCGCGCGGTCTTCTAGCCCGTTTACACTGCGGTGGCGCACAGCTTCGTCGGGTATACCGACGTAGCTCCCACCTGCGGGACCGAGGGCACGGGACATTACGTCTGCAGCGGGTGCGGCTGTGAGGGCGAGTCCTACGCCATCCCGGCCACCGGTCACGATTTCGACGAGGG
>CADBNX010000004.1 GCA_902796115.1 uncultured Eubacteriales bacterium | reverse complement strand
TAATGTAATGAAGCATCAACTTCGCCTAAGCAGTTCTATTACCGGTATAAGCAATCATGATGAAGCCTTTGATGAAGAGGATGTTCCTGTAATGCTGAAGACAGTCCAATCAGTTACAAAACCCTGCCTTGTTTTCAAACTGTTAGGCGCCGGAAGAGTCTGTCTGTCCGATGCTTTGATTGAGGAGCGGTTTCGTTATGTTTTAAAAAGCATAAAACCGATTGACTGTATAGTGGTCGGCACATGGCAAAAAACACGTGATGAAATTGCTATGAATGCAGCGATTGTGAAAAAATATGGATTTGTGTAACAGCACATGCCGTTTTATTCGCTGACCTGAAGAATCAAACCAAAACATCATCCCGCAGCGCCCTATTCCGTCTCTTCCGCGAAATCCGTCCGGATCCCGTGCGCGGCGGCGAAGGACGCGGCCGCGCTTCCTTCGGAGCACCGGATGCATACCTGCGCCGACCCGTCAAGGGCATCTTCCGCGATTTGCGCAACCGTATCCGGGATCACGATCATCTGCAGCGAGGCGCAGTCCGCGAACGCGCGCTTCCCGATGCTCTGCGTGCCCTCCGGCAGACAGATATACGCTGCGGAAACGCCCTCAAAAGCGCTCTCCTCCACGCTGCGCAGCCCCGACGGCAGGATCAGCGCGCTCCCGTCCGGGATGACGTGCACACGGCATACCGCCGGCACGCATTCTCCCTTGTATACCGTGACCGTCGCCGTGCCCGTCTTCAGCGGAATGATCCTGTCCGCCACGATTTCCGCGACGGAGGGATCGGACGAACGCCAGGTAAAGGACTGTTTGTAATCTCCGTCCAGGGTGGTGCCGAGGGCGGCCGGATCCTCCGTGTCCGAAAGGCGTACGATATAATCCGTCTGCGCAAAACACAGCTTTCCGGTGCAGGGGATGGCCTCCTCGCCCCAGGTCAGCCCGCAGCGGGAGCAGATTTTTACCCTGGTGCCGCTGTAGAATGCCCCTGCCGGAATCATCGTATACCACACGGGATCATGGCCGGAGGCGCACCGCGGGTTCGTGATCACGCGGATTTTTGCGGACAGCTGCCTGCCGTCCCTGAAAACGGCGGTCAGCACGGCGTTTCCCTCTTTCACCGCCGTCATATCATAGGCGTATACCTGCGCGGAACCCCGGACGCAGTCCGTGTCCCCGGAAAGCCGGAAGGCAATATCCCCGTCGGAAAAAATCCCGTTCATGGTGTCCCCCAGCAGCTGTGCCTGGCAGTAGCCGCCGACCATCAGCGTATATTCCTCGCTGTCAAAGCGGAAATCCTCCGATTTCGCGCGCCGGTAGCAGTGCACGTTCAGCTGCAGCGTGCTGCCGGACGCGGAAACCGCAAGAAGCTGCGCCTCTCCGCTCCCCCAGAGGCCGCGGAGATGCGTGTTATTGATCAGGGAAACAATGTGACTGTTCGGATTGCCGGATTCATGGCTTTCATACGCAACGCTCCAGGTGACCGGGACCGCATTTCCCCAATAATCCGTCACGGAAGGAAGCGGGACGGTATCCCCGCCCGCCAGATCCATCGAAGCGCTGTCCGGGGTTCCGTTTGCATACAGTCTGTCCGTGGGTTCCGTGACCTGCACAAGGCAATGGCAGCACACGTCGTTATACCGGCTCCACACCGTCACGACCGCGGACCCCGTCCGCTGCGGAAGAAGGTTCAGTCCGTCGATCTTCAGCACGGATTCGTCCGAACTGCACAGGATCACATCGTATACGGGCTCGATCCGGACGTCCGCGCGGATCCCGGTCATTTCCCAGGTCATGTCCAGCGGCAGCAGCAGAATGGACGCGTCGGTTTCAAGCCGGGCCGGCGTATCCTTCGAATGCACGGAAAACTCCCAGCGCGCGCCGTTCGGCAGGGAAACGTTCACCCTGGCGGAGCCCTCCGCTTTTTCCGCGGTCAGGATGCCGTCCCGCGTAATATTCACTTCTCCCCTCACCGGTTTGAAGACCGCCGGAAGCGCATTTCCCGCGCCGTCCAGCACCGCCATCCGGAAAGGCTCGTGCCAGTCGAAGAACCCGCCTGCGGGGCGGACGATCGTATACGCGCGCTCGCCCGGCATGACGGTGACGGGGATTTCCTCAAAGAACGCGCCCGCGTGAATGCTCAGAATGCCGCTTCCGGGAATCAGGCCCAGCAGCCTTTCGTTTTCCACGACGGCGACGGATCCGTTCAGGCCCTGCTCATATGGCATTTCATTGTAAAACGAGTATTCGACCGGCGCCCAGGTGCCTTCGGCAAAGGAAACGGATATGGGCAGCGATTCCCCGGCCGCAAGCGTGCGGGATGAGAGGTTCACCTGTGCCTTGTCCGCCGTTGCCATTTCATAAATACGGATGCGCAGACTGTCGCTGCTTCCGTCCGTGCCCCACGCGGTGATCGTGACCTCGCCCGGGGAAAAGGCGTACAGATAAGCCTGCGCGTCCGGACTGACGCGGACCTCTCCGTACCGCTGGCCTTCCGTCACCGCCACGCGGGCTATCACCTCGTTTCCGTTCCCGTCCCGCACGGTCAGGGGCAGCTGATATCCCACCGCGCTCCTGTCATACGGCGCGGAAAGGCTGACGCTTTCGCTGGCGCTGATCACGGTGACCGTAAACGAACCCATGGTTGTCAGCCCGCTGTAGTAGTACACGGTGGTCGTGCCGGGCATGAGCCCCGTGATTTCGGACAGATCCTCACTGAAGGATATCAGATCCCTGTCATATTCGCCGACGCTCAGTTCCCCGTACCGGACGCCGCCCGTAAGGGCAAACCCGATCGGTACCGTGCCGCCCACGGAAACGGTAAACGTGTCCGCAGAAACGGTATACGCGCCAAGGTCCTCCACCCGGATATTCACATCGTAATGATAGCCGCTGCCGTCGGAAAAGGTCAGGGTATACTGCCCTTTCCGGATGATGCTGAAAATCACGTGCAGGCAAAGATGCGTCTCGGTGGCGCGCACGGGCGAGATGATCAGCGGATAAACCGCGTCCGGGTCGCTGCAGGTCATCGTGATCATACGATCCGTAAGCTCCTCCGGCTGCCAGACGTCGATGGTCATCCTTTCCTCCACACCCATGACGGCGTTCGGCGGCATATCCACCACAAAGGGAGGTTCCTCCGCGCCGGCCGCGGATGCGAACCCGACGGCAGCGAGAAGAACGGCCGCAAACAGAATCAGCTTTTTCCACAGTCCTCTCCCGGCTTTCCGCGTCATCCCAATCATCCTCTCATCCGGCGGCGCCGGTTTTTATCTGATGATGAATTTCTCCAGCGGTACCTTCGGCACATGATGCACGCCCTTCTCATCCCGCCAGTAGGCGCGCTCCTCCCCGTCCGCGCGGTCCTCCAGCACGATGGTTTCTGCGCCCTTGCCCAGCGCGATCACCAGCACCGGCTCAAACCCTTCCGGCAGAGTCAGCGCGCGTTTGACGCCGTCCGGCTCGAACGCCGCGATCATCAGGCCGCTGTAGCCCATCTCCGTAGCGCGCAGCAGCACGGTCTGCGCCGCGATGCCGGTGTCGATGCGCAGCATCGGGCTGTCCTTCGCGGAGGCGGAGTCATAGCAGAGTACCAGGAACGCGGTCGCTTCGGTTCCGGGGTAGGGCAGGTGCAGCTCCCTCAGCGCACCGCCCCAGCGGGTGGCCGCCTGCAGGGCCACGCATTCCGCCTGATCGTTCACCAGCCGGCAGCGCAGCGGCTGGCGGTTGGAGGCCGAGGGGCACAGCCTGGCGCAGTCCGCCAGTTCTTTCAGTTCCTCCTCCGTGGGACGGGGGGTCTGCGCGTATCCGCGGCAGCTGCGGTTTTTCAGGATCAGTTCTTTCAGCATCGTGTTCATCTCCTTTTTTATCATGAAAGGACGGTTTCTCCGTCCGGTTCCGCGCTTTATCCGCCGAGCCGTTCCGTCGCCTTCGCGTTTTCCAGCAGCCATCCGGCCGCGTCCATGCGGTACGCTTCCCTGAGGGATTCCCCCGTCAGGGTCTCCCGGATCTCCCCCGCGGCAAGGCAGCGGCCCTGTGAAAAGAGCGCCGCGTGGGTCCCATAGCGCAGGGCCAGGCTCAGGTCATGCGTCACGCACAGGATCAGGCCGCCCGCTTCGCGCAGCCATTCCCCGCACAGGCCGAAAATCTGCTGCTGGTAGGGCAGGTCCAGCGCGTTCTCCATTTCATCCAGCAGCAGCACGCGGGGCTGCTGCGCGAACACCTGCGCCAGAAACACCCGCTGCCTTTCCCCGCCGGACAGCGACGGCAGAAGCCTGTCCGCCATCCCGGTCAGCGAAAGCTTTTCCAGCGCGTCCGCGATCGCTTTCTCCCCGCCCTCGTCCGGTTTTGCGGACAGCAGCCCCCCGTAGGCGAATCGTCCCAGCGCCACGATTTCCCGCACGGTGAAGCCTTCCTCCACATGCATGCTCTGCTGCAGCATGCCGAGCAGCCTTCCCCTCGCCTTTGGCTTCATGGCGCGGATCTCTTCCCCGTTCAGCGTCACGCTGCCCCGGTAGGGCAGAACGCCCGAAACCGCGCGCAGCAGCGTGGATTTTCCCGCGCCGTTCGGACCGCACAGCATCCACCACTGTCCCTCTTTCGCGGCAAAGCTCACATCGCGCACCGCTTCCCGGGCGCCGTAGGAGACGGAAACGTTCCGAAGCGTCACCTCCGTCATGCGCCCCTCCTTCCCCGCATCCGGAAAAACAGCGCCACAAACACGACCGCGCCGATCATGCTGGTCACCACGCCCACGGGCAGCTCGATCGGGGAAAGCAGCACGCGGGCCGTCAGGTCGCACAGCATCATGAACGCCGCCCCGCCGAACAGGCATCCCGGCAGCAGGCGGGTATGATCCGGCCCAGTAAAGAGCCGCACCATATGCGGCACCACGAGCCCCGCGAACGCGATGGAACCGCCCACGGATACGCATACCCCCACCAGGCAGGATACGAGGATCATCACGGTCAGCCGCACCGCGCGCACGTTCACTCCCAGGTGCTGCGCGCTCTCCTCCCCGCCGGCGAAGGCGTTCAGCGCCCTGCCCGTCACCACGAGGCCGCCGCCGCATACAAGCAGTGCCCCCAGCAGCAGCTTTACCTGGTCATACCCCGCGCCGGAGAAGGAGCCCATCGTCCAGAACGTGATGGAGCGGAGCTTTTCCCCGGAAAAGGTGACCAGCAGGCTCATCAGGGAGGATACGAACATGGTGTAGATGATGCCGATCAGGATGATGGTGTGGGTGGAAAGGCTGCGATCCATGCGCCAGGCCAGCAGCAGGATCAGCACCAGCGAAAAAAACGCCGCCAGGATCGCGCAGACCGTCGTGCCGGAGAAGGCGAGCCCCGGAAACCGGATGCCCAGCAGGATGGCCGCCGCCGCGCCGAGGGCCGCGCCGGAGGACACGCCCAGGGTGGAGCCGTCCGCCAGCGGATTGCGCAGCAGCCCCTGCATCGCGCCGCCCGATACCGAAAGCGCCGCGCCGCAGAGCAGCGCGGTCAGCACCCGCGGCAGCCGCACCTTCAGGATGATGCTCGCCCATTTCCCATCCGCGGCCCCGCCGCCGGCCGCCCGCGCGACAAGACGCAGCGTTTCCCCGACCGGGATCGCCACGCTGCCCGCGCACACGCATAAAAGCGCCGTCAAAGCAGTCAGGATCACCGCCCCGCCGAGCAGGAACAAAGGGGATATCTTCTTTGCCTGTTTTTCGCCGCTCACAGCCGCATCTCCGTTAAGCCGGTTTCCAAAAAAGGGGCTGCTGCGGAATCACGCGCGCAGCAGCCCCGGGCCGATTATTCTTCTTCGCTGATGAATTCGAAAATCTCCAGCGCCGCGTCCGCGAGCCGCGGACCGGGCAGGGAGATGGCGTTGCTGTCCGCGTTCAGGATCTGCTCCTGCTTGACAGCCTTCAGGTTTTCCCAGCCGGGACGGGAAAGGATCTCTTCCACGGGGGTCGGTCCTTCGCCGAAATACATCGTGATCGTGATGATATAGTCCGGATCGCGCTCAAGCACCTGCTCCTCGCTGATTTCGGCCCAGCCTTCCACATCGGCGAAGGCATTGGTCAGGCCGCAGATCGCGGCCAGCTCATCCATGAAGGTGCCTTTTCCCGCGGTCCACAGGCCCCACTGCAGCGGGGACACCTCGAAGTACACGGTTTTTCCGCTCTCGGGAGAAGCCAGCGCGATCTCGTCAAAGGTGGTCTGCATGCTCTCCACCAGCGCCGCGGCTTCTTCCTCCCGGCCCACCAGGGCGCCGATCAGGCCGATCGCGGTATAGACGCCTTCCAGGTCCTGCGCGTCCGTCACTACCACGGTGATGCCCGCTTTTTCGAGGGCTTCCACCTGTTCCGTCGTCTGATCCATCGTGCTCATGATGACCACCTGGGGCTCCAGCGCGATGATCTGTTCAATATTGGTCTGGCTGCCGGACGCCACCGCGGGCGCCTCCAGCGCTTCCTCCGGGTACGTGACGAATTCTCCGCGCCCCACCAGCGCTTCGCCCGCGCCCAGCGCGTACAGGATCTCGCAGTCCGCGGGCTGCAGGCAGATGATGCGCTCCGCCGGCGCGTCCAGCGCGATCTCACGGCCCTTCATATCCAGCAGGGCGGTCTTCTCTTCCTCCGCGCACGCAAGTCCGCAGCCTGCCGCGATCAGGAGGACAAGGAAAAGGGATACAAGCTTCTTTCCGGTCATGGTCCGGCCTCCTTGAATATACTCAAAGCTTCCGCGCAAACCGGTCTCCTGGCTTGGCTTCATCCGGCCGGGACGCCTTCCCGCCCTTTCGGGCAGTGGCCGCGCGGGATGCCCGCGTCCTGTCCCTCCGTCCGCTTCACAGTACCTGGGAGTGCCCGGGAATTTCACCCGTGTTCCCTGACGGAGCGCGCTCCGCCGCATGTTTCCATGCGTCCTGCGCGGAAAACTCTGTACGCTTATTGTATATCAGAGAAGCCGGGCGCGCAAGCGGAAATTGGGGCTGCTGCACAGCCCCTTCGAGCGATACGCTGAACGCGTATCGCCCGATTCTTCGGATTTTGCTGAAAATCAAAGATTTTCCAGGCGCAAAATCCGCAGGGAATGAATTTTCGCTCTCAGTGGGCAAGCGCACTTTCGCGAAAATTCTCCTCGTACCGCAAAGCCGGTACTGCGGATCGAATATGGAGGGGCTGCGGCCCCTCCATACCACCCCTT
>CADBNX010000003.1 GCA_902796115.1 uncultured Eubacteriales bacterium | reverse complement strand
TTTCACAGCCGTTTTATTCCGCGTTCCAGAAGAAAACTTCTCTTCCGTCGTGATCGATATACCCGCAGCGATTGCCGATCCGCACCCGGGCCAGACCGTTTTTAAAGTTATATGCCCTGTCATAAATCAGGGGCAGGGCAACCTCTCCGGTTTCGTCGATATAGCCCCATTTTCCGTCTTTCATCACAAGCTGCAAGTCATCCGGGAAATCCATACGTTCATAATCGTTCAGCAGCCATTGAGCTTCGCTGACGGTTTCGCCCCGCAGGTTCACCAGTCCCCACAGAAATCCCGTGCCTTTCTCATATTCATAAAACCAGCAAAGGCCGTTTTTCATAGGTGGGTGCAAATCGAATATTTCGGTTTCTCCGGAAAAGGTGAACAGTTCTTCCCCGGTAACTGTGTAAACCGTACAAGCGGACCGTTCATTTGTCAGAACAAACACGCCCCTCCGGCAGTTCGGGCCCAAAAACGGGGAATCCGACATGAGTCCGCGGCACATGGTATTCCCTTCCCGGTCGATAAAACCCCAGTCTCCTTCCCGGAATCGCACCGACGCAATCCCATCCTGAAATTCTCCGGCCCGGAGAAATTGGGGCGGGATCACCACATTCCCCCGCAGGTCCGCATAACCCTCCAGTTTTTTCTCATTCTCCACTTGAATCCGGCCTTCGGACGCACAGGAAGCGTACAGGGAATGAATGCCCTCCGGCAGGGGAATTTCCGCGCCGGTTTCATCGATAAGGAAAAAGTCCAACGGATTCCCGTCATCGTCCATAAAAGCCACGGATGCCACGCCCTCATGAAAATTGTCGGGGTCCAAACCATAATACTGACAGGGAATGACGGTTTCTCCCGTACTCCGGTCGGCATAGCCGACACGATGATCATCCACGACGGGAATCAGGCGGCTGTCCGAGTACAAGTGCCACACGTCATCCCATTTCAGCCCGGAAAAGCAGCCGGAAGGGATATCGAAAAAGCCGTATCGTGCATGCCGGAGCAGGATTTCCTCTCCTTCTTCATCCAAACCCCACAGGTTGTCTGCCCTGCGGTGCACCAGCCAGATCCCCGTCTCATTGCCCCCGAAATCAGAGCTCCCTTCACCCATAAGCAAGCTGTAGGCGGGCGGCAGGACAAAATCGCCCCTTCTGTCAATGATACCGTCGCAGTCCAGTTCCAACGGATCATCCGTTTGGGGATCATAATCCTCCGGGTAGATGGACACTTCAGCATAATCACCGCAGAAGTCTCCGGCAAAATCGAATCGGGGCGGGATTACCCATATCCCCGTCCGGTCGATATAACCCATTTTGCCGTTTTCCCCCTGCGCGGGGTACAGAGCCGTTTTTTCTTCCGCACCCGCCGTGCAAAAGGGGAGCAGACCTGTCATGAGAACGATGAAAACAAAAACTCTTTTCATGAGCGCATCCTTCTTTCGTTTTCAGGATAAACAGGAAAGGGAGTTGATTCCGTCAGAAGAACGAATCGGAGGGTTTTCCGGTTTGCCCGGAGGAAAAACGCACGGATTTACCCCGGCAGACGGTGACCGGCGCGCCTTTCCCGCAGAATACGGAAAAAGCCCTTCAGCGCGTCAGCAGAGCCGCCATATTCTGATAATCCGGTTTTGCCAGCTCTTCCATCAGCACGTTCCAGCTGCCGATATAGGAGGAGTTCTTCAGCTTCTCCGCGTAACCCGCGAACCTGCTGTCAATGGCGGCAAACGCTTCACGAAAGCTCGCGTTGGCCATGATCGCCTGATAAATATCGGGATGATTTGCCCGGGCATAAAGCATATAGTGCAGAATATAATACCGAAACTCCGCGTATGCGAGAAACTGATTCGTATGCCAGATTGTCAGACGGTTTTCTCTTCTGTAGTCCTTCTGGCGTATTTCGTTCCCGCATCCCCAGCAATAGGCGGCAAATTCATCCAGCAATCCGTAAACGCCCAGCTGAACGGATATCTGGGAGGGATCCCCGTTCAGATAAATATCGAAGCGGCGCGTTTTCAGGGAATCCGGAATCGAGTCAATCATTTCGGAAGAAGGAAAAACATCGGTTACTTCTACCTCAACATGCTGTCCGTCCCCTGTATAGATCCATTCTTTTCCCCATCCGTATTTGTCGCTGAAGAAATGGCACTGCTCGTGCACGGCCGTACTGAGCCTCTCGATACCCTCACCGACCGTTTCCGAGCCGCCGAACCAAAACATAAGGGCCTCGTCAAATGAGTTCTGAATGATGAACTCTCCGTCCGGATCGATCGCGTCCAGCATTCTGATGATGTTTTCACGGTTCAACGCTTCATCCGGCGTCGGAGCAATGTTCTCCCAGGTGATCCCCGCATGCCGCAGCGCATACGGCCGCGCGCAGGAATCGAAGGACGAAACCACAGTCAGCCCGCTGATGCCTTCAAAGGCATTGTCCGCGATTTCCTTTACCGTGATCGGAATCGTAATACGCTCAAGTCCGCTGTACGCGAAAGCAAGCTCGCCAATGGATACCGTTCCGTACGGTACAGCCGCTTCCCGCAGGACCCGAACCCCGTAAAACGCCTGATCCCCGATGCTTTCCAGGCTTTCCGGAAGACGAAGCGTGTCCCCGGATGCCGCGTTCTGACATGCGGTGAAAAGAATAAGCGCGATCAGAAATGAACAAACCGGTCGTTTCATATCCGTCCTTCAGTCTGCCGTCTTTTGTCATGAATCACCCTGCGGCTTTCCGTAATACGAACGGCTTCCCGGATCATGGACGCCATCTGATACGGCACCTGGTCCCTGCCTTTCAGCGTACTGTGGATGCTGAAGTCTTCTCTGTCTGTCACCTGATGAATGACCGTATCCGCATTTTCCCGCACGGCCGGCCATTTTTCCGCGATCTTCAGCGCCGCCATCACAGCCAGCGTCAGAAACTGAAACCGGTATTCCTCTTCATTGGCCAGGAATTCATCCGGTGCAAAGCGCTTCGGGGAGAGCGTTTCCCAGTTTCGGATCACATCCAGGATATCCTCCAGCGCGGGTAGATACCGAAGCCTGCCGAGCAGGTAAATCGCAGCCGCGCCGCGAATCATATTGTACTTCCGGCTGGTGCCGGGCACATAGGGATCCCGTTCCCTGACACAGCGCAGCAGTCTTGGCGCGCCGCTGTCGTCTCCGCGGAGCGCAAGTCCCATCGCGGCATGCGCGGACAGGTTTTCGTTCTCACTGTTCAGCGCGTCTTTCAGCACGCGATCATCCGTCAGGCTTGACGAACGCCAGATGGCCATGCCCGGCTCGTCTCCCGCCAGGCCCTCCAGGATTTCTTCCGGTGTTTCCGGGAAAAAGACGCGTCCCTCCGTGAGCGGGTATTTGCTGTCGATATAGCCGAAATCATTTTCCGGCAGCAGACAGCCGCTTTCTTCAAGCCGCGTCCGCAATGCGTCATAAGGTACGCCGCGCGCGTCGCATTGCCTGCGGATTGCTTCGGACGCCAGCAGTGCAACTGCCTCCCCGCATTTCTGAATATCCCGCTCCATGCGGATACAGCTGGCCAGTTCATGATCGACGCTGATCATCCTTCCCGCCATCAGCAGTCCGCCGATCCCCTTCGGAATCACACAGCCCACAGGCACATTTACCGTGAAGTTCAGTCCCCACAGACTGCAGGCGATCATCCAGTCCTGCTGGGGTGTATTTTCAAACGCCATATCCTTTCCGTGGTTGTCCGCGTTTGAGTACGCAGTGAACAGGGTATTGCCCGGCGGGTTTTTCCGGTTCACCGTATCGGCAAAATGCAGCCGGTCTTCTCCCATGATGAGGGGTCCTTCCCGCATACCGACGTTGGGAGTGATCCCGAGGAGACGTGTTTTCCCGGAGTAATCATCCTTCATGTAGCAGGCAAAATCCGCGGCGGACAGAACCGCCCGGCTGTAATCCCAGGGATCCAGCGGGTCGGCATACCCGCAATCTGTATAGGAATGACCGGTTCTCAGCGTTTCATTGGAAAAATCGATCCGGACATTGCCGTACGGCTGCACTCTTCCATCCAGCTCCCGGCCGAGGGTATAATCCGCTCCCGCCAGGAGACATACGTACGCTTCCGCCGTCGCGTCTATCACACAGTCCGCCCGGGCTGTACACAGTTCCGGTTCGCGATAGAACTCGATTCCCGTGACACGGTTTCCTTCCATGATCACGCCTGTCAGATCGGCATTGAATTCAATCCGCGCACCCAGCCCCGTCAAACGCTCTTCCAGCACTCTCTTTTTCAGCTCCGCGTTATATCCGTTCGCGCCGCTTGCCGTATATCCCAGCACTTCAAGAGCCTTTGTTTCGATATCGACCTGTTCATAAAGCCCGCCCCGGCTGCCGTAGTAGTATCCCTCAATATGACCCGCGCATCCCATACCGCCCAGGCAGTTCATGCGTTCGACAACCAGCACCTTGTGCCGGTTCTGCGCAAGGGAAAGCGCCGCAATCGCTCCCGCTGTCCCGCCGCCGACTACAATTGCCTCAAAACAGCCAAGATCCGCCCTGCACACGCAGCCCAGGTCATCCGCGCCCATCCGTCTGATGCGCTCCGTCACGCTCCGAACACCTCCGTTTCGCGCAGTCCGGCATCCCATGCCTGAAACGGGTTTCCGAAGCCCGCGCCCGGGATGCGGATACAGCCGTCTTCCGCGGCGCGTATGGGCAGGCACTGCGCCGCATACGTCCCGCTGACAAGCAGCAGTTTTGCCCTGCGCCAGCAGGGCGCGCGGTCTTCAAAAATCCGCATCAGTCTGCCGCGGTCGGAAACAGCGTTTTCCGTCACCGGCATATGCAGGAAAGCCTCACCGGGAAGGAAGCCCTTCCGCACCGGGCAGGGGCCGATGTGATCGGCGGGAATCTCCGGCGCATACAGATTCGCACCCAGAAAAAACCGCGCCTGCGGATCCCGCTCCCGGATCCACGCAAAATTCCCGCTCCGGGTGTCGATGATCCGACTGCAGGCAAACTGCAGAATCCGCGCGTTGCAGACCGTCAGAATCCGGATGCCGTCCGCCGTCTTTTTGGTCTGAATTACCTGGGTACGGAACAGGATGTGTATGCCGGCATCCAGCACCATTCTGTTCAGGACCATATGCACCGCGGGCAGATGGATTTCTCCCCTCGCGGCGCTTTCCTCCGTCATGATTTTCCGCCTGATACACTCCTGATAAAAAACCGCACCTTCGCCTGCCGGGGAAATGACCGGACCGGAAAACAGCGCATCACAGAATTCCGCGCCGAGGCCTTCATCTTTTTCCAGTATCAGGCACTCCTCAGGCCGCTGACTGGCACACGCCAGCGCAAAACAGCTGGCTCCGAGGAAAATATAACGGTAATCTCTCCGCATGACAGTGTTCTCCTTTGAAAAATCATCCTTTCACGGCACCGATCATGACACCCTTGACAAAATGCTTCTGAATGAACGGATAAACGCAGAGAATCGGAAGCGTCGCAATAATGATCGTCGCGTATTTCAGGTTATCTGTCAGCAGTTCCACATCGTCATTGGACATTCCCATCGTCATGCTTTCCGTGGAATCATCCACCAGGATTTCCCGCAGGATCAGCTGCAGCGGATAATTGGCGCGGGTCCGAAGGAAAATCATGGCGTCAAACCAGGCATTCCAGTGACTGACGCCGTAAAACAGGATCATGACCGCAACCGTCGCCGCGGAAAGCGGGATAATGATGCGGAACAGGATCACAAAATCATTCGCCCCGTCCATCCGGGCGGATTCCTCCAGGCTCTCCGGAATACTCGCGAAAGCGGTTCTCATGATAATCATATTATAAGCGGAAACCGCTCCCGGGAGAATCAGAGAGCCCAGATGATCACCCATGCCCAGATAATTCTTCAGGAAC
The DNA here is from genome assembly GCA_902796115.1 of uncultured Eubacteriales bacterium. Lineage (GTDB taxonomy): Bacteria > Bacillota > Clostridia > Christensenellales > Aristaeellaceae > RUG756. The sequence goes on along the minus strand of CADBNX010000003.1, from coordinate 8,242 downwards.
AGATACCTTGGTATCATCCCTCCGCCGAAATACATGGTGAAGATGATCATAAACATCATCACCCTGCGGGCGGCAAACTGTTTGCGGGAAGTAACGTACGCGCCGAGGGAAGTCATGATAATGTTCACCGCTGTGCCCAGAACCAGCACGATCAGTGTGTTTTTGTATCCGGTCAGAATATTGGGATTTCTGAACACCAGCCCGAAAGCGGCCAGTGTCGGCGTCCCCTTAGGCCAAAGAAGTGCCCCCTTATGACCGATCAGCGCGCCAGGTCCGGAGATTGATCCCGCAATCACGTGAACAAAGGGATACAGGGTAATCAATGTAAGCAAAACAAGAAAAACGGTATTCAGAATATCAAACAGGATATCTCCGATTGATTTTTTGACAACCATATCCCGCAAGCCTCCTAAAACAGGCTGGTTTCGCTGATTTTCCGGCTGATCAGATTCGCGCTGACCAGAATGATCAAATTGATCAGGGAACTGAACAGTCCGACCGCCGCCGCAAAACTGTAGTCGTGGCTTGAGCCCAGGCCGTACCGGTACACAAAGGACGAAATGACATCCGCGGTTTCGTAGGTATTGGGATTGTACAGCAGGATGATCTTTTCGTAACCGACCGACATGATCCTGCCGATCCGCATCAGAAACAGCGTAACAACCGTCGGCAGAATCCCGGGCAGCGTAACGTGCAGCATCTGCTGGAAACGGTTGGCTCCGTCAAGCACCGCCGCTTCATACTGTTCCGTATCGATTGCGGTAATCGCGGAGATATATACAATGGAACCCCATCCGATTCCCTGCCATATATCCGTCGATATGTAAATGGTCCGGAACAGTTCGGGCTGAAGCAGCAGATTCCTCGCTTTCAGGCCGAGAAGTCTGTGCAGCAGCTGGGTGATTACGCCCGATCTGCTGAAAAAATCGATAATAACTCCGCACATGACCACCATGGAAATGAAGTGCGGCAGATAGGTGATGGTCTGAACGGTCCGTTTGAATGGCATGAATTTCACTTCATTGAGCAGCAGCGCCAGGATAATCGGCGCGGGAAAACCAAACAGGATGGAAAGCGAGCTGATTGCCAGCGTATTCCGCACGGTCCGGAAGAAATACGGACCGTTGATGAAGCTGCTGAAATGCTTCAGGCCCACCCATTCGCTTGCCCACAGGCCCTGTCCGACCCGGTAATCCTTAAAAGCCATGACTACCCCATACATCGGCCCGTAGTGAAACAGCAGAAAATACAGGATCACAGGAAACGCCATGATGTAAAGCATATAATTCCGTGTCCATTCCCGTTTCAGCCGTTCCGGAAAGGTTCGTCCGCTTTTATTTCGGGAGATTTCCATTTCCCTGTTTCCCTCGTTTCGTAAGATTGGTTGATCCGTATTTCCGCACCGGAATGTCGGATACGCGCCGCTCCGGGCGGAACGGCGCGTATCCGTTTCAGGCAGCTCAGCGGTTCAGATACCGTTCGTAGGCAGCCTGGTAAATCTCAAGGACTCTTTCAACGCCAAGGCTCTTCAGCTCGTTGACGAACTGCGGATAATTCTCCAGCGGTTCCTGTCCCATGATGAATTTCAGAACATGTTCATTCCTGTAATCATTGATCAGGGAAGTCATTGTCGCCATTTCGAGGGATTCCTCACTGGTAAGCGATACCATCGGCAGCTTGGTTTCCTTTGTGTTCTCGATATTCAGGTTCCACGCATGCGCGGCGTCCTTCTGTACCTGGCGGGCAAAATACTGCTCATGGTACCCGGTCTCAATGAACCCGGGCCACGGCGAATTGCAGCGGACATACAGGTACATCGCCTGGCTCATGCTCAAACCGTCCGGATTGTGCAGCAGCAGATCCGTGTAGGTCGGAACTCCGTCGACATATTCAAAACTGATCCCTTCAACGCCGAAACTCTTCAGGATACGGCCTTCATCCCCGTAGAAATAATCCAGCACCCTGCAGGCTGCTTCCTGATTCTTGCAGGCGGTTGTGATTGCTGCAGAACCCGTCCCGCGGTACTGCCAGGACATACTGATAAACCGGTGCGGACCGCCGTTGACATTGTCCGGGTAGGCCACGCCGATCTGGCAGAATTCCGTATCTCCTTTGGCTTCCACTGCGGTATAGATATTGCCGAGCAAGCCGCCGACCGCACCGAAGCAGGCTGCGGCTTCGCCGTTGATCATATAGTTCTGGATGGTTTTATTATCGTTCAGCGCCGCAAAATCCGGGTCCAGAATGCCTTCATCATACCAGCGCTTCATCGTGGTCAGGTAATCCAGATACGCATCCTCGATCGGGCCGTACTTGATGGTGCCGTTATCCACATAGTAGGCGCTTCCGATATCCCAGCAGCCCACGAGGGAATCGCTGTACACGCCGGTTCCGTAAGCAATGCCGCATTCCAGGTCATAGGCATCCATCAGGGCAAGCAGGGTTTCTTCCCATTCATTGATATTGGTCGGCACTTCCAGGCCCTGCGCGTCCAGCCAGTCCTTGCGGATCTGGAAACCGGATGTGCAGTTGTAATCGGAAATGGAAAACGCTGCGAATACCGGAATAATGCCCTCATCTGTCTTGATTTGCTTCGCATAATCCGGGTAGTCTTCAAACAGCGCCTTGTAATTGGGGCAGTATTGGTCGATCAGATCGTTGAGCGGAATGATGATCCCGTCGTCAATCGCTTTCTGTACGCCGCCTGAATAGGAGCTCCAGTTGTATTCGATGATATCCGGCAATTCACGGCTGGCGATCATCAGGTTAAACTGTTCCGTCGCCTGGCCCACCACCACATCCTGGAATACCAAATCGACGCCGGTAATCTCCTGCAGCTTCTGCATGGCCATATTGTCGTCCCAGGAAGACATGACCGATGCGCCGGTCGATCCCAGATCAGCCCAGTACGTAAGCTGTACAGGCCCTTCGGCACCGGCAAAAGACAGCGCCCCAAACACCATGCACAGCATCAGCAGCACAGATAGGATTCTCTTCATTTTTCTTCCTCCTTTTTGTGGCTGTACCACGTTTTCGGATTCATTATAGCCGCAGGACGCGCAAAAAACTACTGCGAAAATCTGACTCGGTTTTCAATTTCTGCACTTCCCGGGTGCTCAGTTTCTGAAACCGTGTTGATTTTGCGATAATACCCGGGCGTCTGTCCCCTGTATTGCTTGAAAACCCGTATCAGCGCTGCATCCGAGGAAAACCCGCATCTTTGTGCGATGGCAACAATGGAATCCTCCGTTTCCGTCAGCATCCGGGCAGCACCTTCCACCCGGCACCGGTTGATGAATTCCAGCAGGCCGACTCCCTGTCCTTCCTTGAACATTCTTGATATATAGCTCGGATGGATTCCGAAAGCTCGGGAAACCGCATTGACATCCAGCGTCTCCTCATTCCAGTGCTCCAGCACATATCGGCGCACCTGCTCTGAAAGCGACCCCGAAACCTGATCCCGTTCCTTTTTCAGTTCGCGGCATATCTCAGGTATTTTCTCCCGAAAGATCCCGCATACCTCCGAGATGCCGGATGCCGTCAGCATCCGGTGCGGGGCCTGAATCCCATTCCAGCTTTTTCGGTCGATCCGGCTGTCGGCACAGGCGACAATGCGGATATACAGAGCTTTCAGGTCAAACAGCAGGCACTGTTCCATTTCCGTATTGATGCTGTCGCCGTAGGATTTCATCATTTCCCGCAGGATCTGAAGCGCGGCCCCGCTGTCTCCCTCGCTGACCGCCTGGATCATGCCCATTTCCTGTTCCAGGCGGACGGGATACGGCTCGCTGGTCCCGTGCTCCGGGTAGCAAACCAGTTTTGTATTGCGCCTTCTCGCGTGTTCCAGCGCCGTCGCCGCCTCCCGGAACAGCATGGGAAACTGCTGCACATCTCCGGCTTCCCGGGAAAGACCGGCAATGGCCCTGACGGAATAGGAAGCTTCCAGGGTCTGCATGGCCTGCAGGATCATCGCCTCCGGCAGCGCGGCATTCCCTCCGATCAACAGAATCGGCAGGCTGTTTTCGAACGCCAGCCAGACAGAAAGATCCCGTCCCTCCTGCTCCAGGCATGCGATCATCGCATTTGCGGCATTCTCTGCGAAATTCCCGCCCCATTCATCAAAGAATTCCTGAGCCTCCAGATACAGCACCCGGTAGCGTTCGCAGTGAAAGGCCATCTGAGTACCGCTGAACAGCCTTGCCGTATCCGCATTCCAGCTCATCCGCCCCGTCAGATACCGCGCCAGCAGTTCGCGGGCCAGAATTTTCTGTTTTTCCTTCAGTTCCGCTTCAAGGGTGTTTTGTCGGTTTTTGCCGTCTTCAATATTCCGGATGATATAATCATATTCGTTTCCGTATGTTCCGCCCCCGGGCTCCGTTTTTTCATCGATCCGGTTCAGGATATTCCGGATCGGCCGATAATTCCGCCGGACCATCAGTACTGTCAGCATGATACAGCATATCCCGCTGAACAAGATGACCAGAACGGACATCAGCCGGAGAAAGAACGCTTTCTGATAAACCGTTTCATACTGCGTGACATAGACATACCGCAGCCCGCTGGTTTCATTCGTCCGGCTGATGATCAGATATTTCTGTCCGTTGATGACAGCCGTCTCCTCAATGCTGTCGTCGGCAAGCACCCTGATTGTCTCACTTTCTATGGATCCGCTGCTCAGCAGCAGGTTTTCATGCTGATCGAAAACGAGCACTTCGCCGTTCCGGCTCCATTCCGTTCCGGACAACGTCTGCAGGATGCCGTCCACAGATACCGCGACGAGAATGGTAGCGTCAAAACGGTCGTCTGTCCACGGCATGGACCGCAGGCACAGGATGGCCCGCGATGGCCCGATGGTGACAGGCAGGTAATCCCGATCATGGGGCGTTTCAAGCAGCGTTCGGTATTCTTCCAGCGTAAGACTGATCCCGGAAAAAAGGCTGACCCAGCTCCTGTCCACCGTGGTATACGCGTCTCCGTCAAGAATCCTTTCGCTTTTTCTCAGGTAAATGGCGCGTTTCAGGAGCAGCGGATCGGGGGCGACGGACCGCAGCAGCGAATGACTGTAGTGATACAGTTTGTATCGGTCTGCCGCTGCCATATCAGACTGAATATACCTCAGCAGCGCAAAATCGGGATTGGTAAACAGCGCTTCCGTAATTCTGTCCACGCCGCCGATGGTATTTTCCATGTTCTGCACCAGCAGTTCCAGCCTGGCCCGGTTCGTTTCCTCAGTCTGCCTGGTGATCGCATCATCGGAAAGAAAGAAAATCATCCCGGCAGCCAGAACGGGCACCAGAAGAACCGCAAGAAAAGAAACGTACCACCGTTTCCGAATGCTGACCGTAAAAAAGCCTTTCCGGTGTTTCATGTTTCCCAACAGCTCCGTTCCGTCCGCTCTCTTTGCGCACGCCTATTGTACCATATTTGCGGCAAAGCGTATACAGGCTGATTTACGACGGGCAGGACTTTCTGTCATTCTCTGTCCGATCGGCGCGCTTCGGGAAGCAAACGGAGAGCCTGTGAACGAACGCAATATGGATCTGCAGGTTTCCGCGGACGGAGAGAAGTGCATCATTCCCGGGAAACATGAACGGGTTATTCCCTGAACAGATACCGATAGGTCTGCCGGCGCGACATCACAAGATCGATCACCCGCTGCCGGACTTCTTCACCGTACATCTCCGCCCGGTCGACGATACTTTTCACTTCCCGGTAACCAAAGCGGAAATGAATCGTCTCTCCGTACAGCTGTTCCGCGATATCCGCCTGTTCCTCAAAATCCTCACAGAATGTCTTGGGCCGGGCTTTTTTCATCAGTGCTAAACCATCCGCTCCCAACGGATAATCGATCGTCGTATCGGCCAGAAGGCTCGCTCCGTTGTCAAAGATGGGGCAAAGGCGGTATTCCTGCCGGTCGTTTGTCATGACCGCAATGTTGTGGGTGTGACGGTCTTCATTCAGAAACAGGGTATCCACCGTCAGCATTTTTGCAAGATGGATCCCGAAGCCGGATATGCCTGTCAGGTTTTCAACGCACTCCGCCATGGTTTTCAGCCGCTGCGTATGATCCGGAATCGAATACAGGATGCTGTTGAGTCCTTTTCCGTATCGCTGCATAAACAGCCGCTCCAGCGTGATCAGCTGCCACCCGCCCGTGAAATCCCGGCTTTTGCAGCCGTTGAACACGGTTTCCCGGTAGGCAATCTCCTCCGGCTCATAAAGGACAAATTCGTTTTCATTCAGGGTCGAACAGGAAAGCAGATGGGAAACGACGTATTCCGCCAGGCCTTCATAACCCGTATAATCCGCTTTATACCAGATCCCTTCCCGTTCAAACTTCAGCTGATTTCCCTTGGATGACCGCCTGTTCTGTTCTCTTTTTTCCGGTTTCTGCATGATGATCATGGCGTTACCTCTCGATCCTGATCCAGAAATCGTCTTCCGCCATCCGTCCGGCCGTCTTTTCAATGATCAGAAGGGGATCATAAAACGGGATCCCAAGCTCCCGAAGCTCGATTTTCATTTTGTCTCTGGTGCGCGGAAAGCACCTTGATTCGAGAAAGGCTTCATAGTCCTCAAAACTCGGTTCCGTATTGACCCCGAACGCCCGGTAAAGCGGATTTGCAATATAATTCCGGATTTCCACCCGGCGGCTCATCTCATCCGCGTCGATAACGGTGCATACCGTGTTTTTGTACATATACCAGAGGCGAAGCTTCAGCCTGCGGGGCGGCAGTTCCAGTTTCCCGGCCAATTCCGGCCATCGGAACAAAAGCTCAAGAAGCGTGACGACAGGACCTGTTACCGGAGCATCCTTCGTTTCCCAGTTTTCCACAGTCCTCGGAGAACAGCCGGCAAAAGCGGCAAACTCCCGCTGCGTCATTCCAAGGATATCCCTGATCCTGCGGAAATCGTCTCCGGTCATCTGCTTTCCAATCACATAATCCCGCATCGCTGCCACCTCCGCGTTTCATTAAACCACAAATTTTTCTATTTTTCAAGCGATTATAATAGAAATATTTTCTGTTTTTTGAATAACACTGCTGTCACCGCAGACTAAAAAAAATCCTGCTTTTCATGCTTTCCCAACAGCTCCGTTCCGGCCGCTCTTTTTGTCCGTTCCTGTTGTACCATATTTGCGGCAAAGCGTACAGAGCGCTTCCGGAAACGATCGTCATACGGTTTTGACATTTCAGTTCCCTTTCTGCGGTTTTCAGGCAGTTTCCCTTCCCTCCTGCGACGGATTATGGTATGATAACTGCGCATCGGGGAGAGTGCACAATCCCGCAGTGTCTCCCGTCCCGGGCAAACGCCCTGAAGTGAAACGGAGGAAGAAAAAATGTCCCGCAAAGCCAGAAAGATCCTCATCATCGGCGCCGTCGCCGTGATTCTTGTCGTAATCCTGTTCTCCCTGTGCGCCACGCAGGTGCCCACCGGCTACACCGGCATCGTGACCACCTTCGGCCGCGTGGAGGACGTCACGCTGGAAGCGGGCTTCCATGTGAAGAGCCCGTTCCAGAAAATCGTGCTGATGGACAACCGCGAGCAGAAAAAGAGCTTCTCCACCGAAGCCTTCTCCAGCGACATCCAGCAGGTGGACATCACCGGCTCCATCAACTTCTCCATCAACAAGGCCACCGCCATGACGCTCTTTAAGGAAGTCGGCACGGATTACTTCAACAAACTCGTTTCTCCCCGGATGCTGGAAAACACTAAATCCGTCTTCTCCCAGTACACCGCGGAAAACCTGGTCGCCAACCGCGACAAGCTCTCCACTTCCATCCGGGACAACCTGAGTAATGAAATGGTGGGCTACGGCATCAACATCATCAGCGTCTCCATCGAAAACATCGACTTTACCGACGCGTTCACGGACGCGGTCGAAGCCAAGCAGGTCGCCGCGCAGAAAAAGCTGCAGGCGGAAATCGAGCAGCAGCAGCGCACCATGGAAACCCAGCAGCAGGCGGAGCGCGCGCGGATCCAGGCAGAAGCGGAAGCCGCCGTGCAGAAGATCAACGCGGACGCAGCCGCGTACGCCACGAGGGTGAAGTCCGAAGCCGAGGCGGAAGCCAATAAGCTGATCGCCGAATCCGTCACCAAAGACCTGATCGATTACCAGGAAGTGCTCGCCTGGGACGGCAAGCTGCCTGAAATCGTATCCGGCTCCGGCGCGGTACTGCCCATCCTGAATATGAACGCCGCCGAAGACAGCGGCGCGGGAACAGGCGAAAACTGAATCCAT
>CADBNX010000002.1 GCA_902796115.1 uncultured Eubacteriales bacterium | reverse complement strand
CACCTGAACACCCTCGACCTGCCTTACCTGAAGCGCTGTATCAATCAGCTGCTCAGCGGCGAAGAGGCGCAGATCCCGCATTTTGATTTCAAAACCGGAAAAAGAGCCGAAGCGTACACTCCGCTCCGACTGCACGAAAACCAGATGCTTCTCTTCGAAGGCATCCACGCGCTGAACCCGCTGCTGCACGACGATTTCGATTCCAGGCTGACCTGCAGGGTTTACATCAGCGAACTCACCTGCATGAACCTGGACGACCACAGCCGCATCAGGACCACGGACGCCCGTCTCCTGCGCAGGATCACAAGGGACTGGCTTTTCCGGGGAACCTCGCCTGAAAAGACGCTCGACATGTGGGCAAGCGTCCGCCGCGGAGAAGAAAAGTGGATCTTCCCCTATCAGGAGAACATCGATTTTATTTTCAACTCCGTGCTCCATTATGAGCTGCCCGTGTTCCGGACCGTCATCTTCGACAGCATCCGGAAAATCGGCCCGGACAGTCCGAATACGCTTGCCGCCCAGCGCCTTGTCAATCTGCTCCAGTATTTCCTGCCCGTTCCGGAGCGTGAATTCAGCGAGATCCCGCCGCTCTCCATCCTTCGGGAGTTCATCGGCGGCTGTACCTTCTATGATCCCTGAACCAGGATCAGGGGCACCAGCATCTCATCCCGGGTCAGTCCCGCGTGCACGCCCTTCATTTCCGATTCTTTCCGTTTGTTCGCGATGCAGTATTCATCCACGGACAGCGCCATATAATCGCCTGTGAATTCCCGGAGATGGTCCGATTCTTCTCCATCCCCCAGGAATCGCGCGATGAATTCTTCTTTTTCAATCAGCAGAAAATGCGCGCCGAATGTCTGCCTGAACGCTTCGGCAAAAGCTTCCTTCATGCCGGGCTTCACATAAAAAGCCGCGGCGCGGCATTCTATCGCGGGAAGCCTTATCAGCATCCGCACAAGGTGCGGATAGTCTTCAAGGTAAAAGAACTTCCCGTCCGTCAGTCCGTGATCGGCGGTGACCAGGATCAGCGTATCCCCGCCCGCGGCAGCCGACAGCCTCTCCGTTCTCTCATCGATTTCCCGCACGATCTCTCCGATCCTGCGGTCCGAGCATCCTGCCAGATGCATGCTGTGATCCGGTTCTCCCCAGTAGGTATAAATATACCGTCGGACGGGATCATGGCAAAGCTCCTCTGTTTTCGTAAACAGCTCGTCCAGTGTACCGATCTTTACCTGCTCCGAATGCGGAGAAACGCAGCACGCTTCGCATTCTCCCGCGGCCGTCATTTTCGGGAAAATGAATTCTCTGGGAATATAGCGCTGGGCGACCGGATAATCGGCCGCCTTTTTTCCTTCATAGCTGTTCAGAAAAACATCCACATACTGACCGATCTCCCGGAAGTACAGCGTCCAGCCGAGCCAGGCATGCTCTTTGGGCGATTTTCCGCACTCCAGGGTGGTCGTCACGTTCACGGTGGTGGAAGGATAAACCGCGGAAAGCACCGCGAACAGGTTTTTGCGCAGGAAAGCATCCTCCGGCAGGAATTCTTCCAGCGTTTTCATGCCCATCCCGTCAAACAGCATCAGCACCACATTGCGCCACCGCCGCTCCCCGAGCACACGCGTCAGCGGCTGAAATCCGGGGTGCGGATTCTCCGTCCCGAAATAATGCATGATGGAAGAAACCACATTCAGACCGCACCGGCGGTAATCGGGATAAACGATATTCATCCGGCCGTGTCCTCCTGTCGGTTATCCGGATCGCCGCAGCTCCATATCTCCACGTTCCGTTTGGAATCAAACGGTTCCACGTTTACACAGATCATTTCGCTGCGGGAGGTCGGAATGTTTTTTCCAACAAAATCCGCCCGGATCGGCAGTTCGCGGTGTCCCCGGTCCACCAGGACCGCAAGCTCGATCCTTTCCGGCCTGCCCAGGGCGAAAACCGCTTCGATCGCGGCGCGCGCCGTCCTGCCGGTGAACAGCACATCGTCCACCAGCACGATCCGTTTTTTCTCCACCGAAAAGGGGATCCTTGTCGCGTTCACGACCGGCGCTTCCGTCCGGGTCGAAAGATCGTCGCGGTAGAGGGAGATATCCAGTTCTCCGATCGGCAGGGCCGAACCGTCAAATCTGAGGATCTTATCCCGGATCATCTGCGCCAGCGGCACGCCGCGTCTGCGGATCCCGACCAGCGCCACGCTTTGGCACCCGTCGTTCTTTTCAATGATCTCATGAGCGATCCTGGTCAGCACGCGTTCGATCGCGGCTCCGTCCATCAGTTCCGCTTTCAGGCGCATCTTATTCCCACTCCATCGGATAGCTGTCCACCGCATAGGCAAGATTCTTGCCGGATGCCTTCAGCGTATTGATCACGGTATCGATATTGGTCTGTTCCGTCAGCGGTGTGATCGCAAAATCGTTGTAGTCTTTTCTGGAGGAGATCCTGCACGGAATGATGCGGAACATGTTCTGCTGGATCTCTCCGTTTTTGAATTTGAACCGGGTCTGAAAGATGAAGGTGTACATATCGTTCGGCTTGTTATTGCCGGCGAAGGAGCAGTTCGCGAGGGAGTATACGATATAGCGTCCCTGATAGCATTCAATCGGATTGATGCGGTGGCTGTGCGCGCCGAGCACCAGGTCCGCCCCGGAATCGATCGCGGCCCGCCCCAGTTCGATCTGGTTCTTTCTGGGCGTATAATCCAGTTCCTCGCCCCAGTGGAAGTAGACGACCACCAGGTCGTTTTCGTCCCGGACGGAACGGATCGCCTGATCGATCAGCGGCACCATCTCTTTTGAAGTCAGCGGCTGATTCAGTGTCTGATAGGCAAGCAGCGCGATTTTGAATCCGGAAACTTCGAAAAAGGAGATATGCTCCGCGTCCGCCCAGCATATTCCCTGTCCGTCAAGCGCGTTTCGCGTGGAATCGAGCCCGTCCTCACCGAAATCACGGATGTGGTTGTTTTCGATCGTGACCATTTCTATGCTGTTGTCGCGCAGGACCCGTGCATACTCGGGCGGCGCGAGAAACAGAAAATCATTG
>CADBNX010000001.1 GCA_902796115.1 uncultured Eubacteriales bacterium | reverse complement strand
GCCCACAGCGCGGTATAAGGCGCGGGCGTGCCGGGAAAACCCGGCCCGCCGCGGCCCGCCGCCCATTCCTTCAGGCGGGTATTCGTCGAATCGGCCGTGCCGATATGCAGGATACGGAATTTCATGCTTCCGCGGCGATCGCGTCCGCGAGCGCGTCCAGCGCCGCTTCGCTGCCGTCCGCGGAAGAGCGGATCGTAACGGTGCTTCCGATTTCGGTCAGGTTCTGGCCTTCCAGGATCGCTTTCATGGTTCTGGCCGCGCTGGGCGCCCAGGTGCCGTTTTCGATATAGGCGACTTTCCGGTTTTTCCAGTCGTGCGCTTTCAGATCGTGCAGCAGGTTCTCCATATTGACGAATACGCCCGCGTTATAGGAAGAGGACGCGAATACGGCCGTGCCGCAGCGCCAGGCTTCCGCGAGCAGGAAGGAAGGCTCGCGGGCCGATACGTCGTGCACGCGGACATTTGTGACGCCGCGCCGGTTCAGCTGCACGGCCAGGTAATCCGCCGCGTCCTGCGTATGCCCGTAAATGGTGCCGCAGAATATCACGACGCCCTCGCCCTCGCCGCGGCTCCAGCGGTCATAGCGGGAGAGAAGCTCCGGGATCTCCTTCCGCCGGACGGGACCGTGCAGCGGGCAGATCATCCGGACGGGAAGGCCTGCCGCTTTTTTCAGCAGGGCCTGTACCTGCGCGCCGTATTTGCCCACGATATTCGCGTAATAGCGCAGCATTTCCGCCCATTCGTGCGCGCCGGTTTCCGCCTCGTCCGCGAACAGCGCGCCGTTGAGCGCGCCGAACGTGCCGAACGCGTCCGCGGAAAAGAGCGTGCCGTCCGTTTCGTCGAAGGTGACCATCACCTCCGGCCAGTGCACCATCGGCGCGGTGAAGAAGCGCAGCGTATGCCGTCCGAGGCACAGGGTTTCCCCTTCCTTGACGATCTGTTTTCTTTCCGCGGGAACCGGACCGAAAAACTGATCCAGCATGCGGGAGGCCCCGGCGGTGCACAGGACCCGCGTTTCGGGATAATGCGCGAGCACGGCGGCGATATTCGCCGCGTGATCCGGCTCCATATGGCTGATGATCAGCCAATCCGGGGCGCCGCCGCCGAGCGCCGCTTTCAGATTCGCCCAAAAACGCTCCGAAACGGCTTTGTCCGCCGTATCCAGCAGCGCGGTCTTTTCATCCTTCAGCAGATAGGAATTATAGGATACCCCTTCGGGGATCGGGTAAACGTTTTCAAACAGACGGCCCCTGCGGTCGCTTGCGCCGAGGTAAATCAGATCTTCCGTGACGGACTGTGTGATATGCATAAGCTTCTCCTGTTCGCGTGTAATGGCGGGTTTCCCCGTGCGGAATTATAGACGATGCGGACGGGAAAAGCAAGCTCGGGGAAATCAGCTTTTCTCCTCATTGCCGAGGCGCTGGCGCTCGACCAGATCCGCGAAAATACCGTTTTTCGCGATCAGCTCCTCATAGGTGCCGTCTTCCGCGATCTTGCCCCCGTCAATCACGAGGATGCGGTCGCAGTGCCGGATGGTGGAGAGGCGGTGGGCGATGACGATACGGGTGCACTTCATTTTATCCAGCGCGTCGGAAACCTTCTTCTGGGTGATATTGTCCAGCGCGGAGGTGGCCTCGTCGAAGATCAGGATGCGGGGCTTGGGCGCGATGGCGCGGGCGATCATCAGGCGCTGGCGCTGTCCGCCGGAGATGGTGCCGCCGCCGTCCTGCAGCAGGGTGCTCATGCCCATGGGCATGTCGCGGATGTCTTCCGCGATCCCGGCGATTTCCGCCGCCTCCCAGGCATCTTCCAGCTTCAGCGTGGGGGCGGATATGACGATGTTTTCGAAGATGCTGCCCGAGAACAGGCGTCCGTCCTGCATGACCACTCCGATCTGCCGGCGCACGGAACGCAGATCCAGCTGCTGCAGATCTTTTTTATCGTAGTTGATCACGCCGCGGGAAGGCTTTTCAAAGCCCAGCAGCAGCCTCACCAGGGTGGATTTGCCGCAGCCGCTTTTGCCGACGATGGCCACGTACTGCCGCGGGGGAATGCTGAGGCTGAAGTCGTCAAACAGCGGCTTGCTTTCCGGATCGTATCCGAAGGTGACGTGCGAGATCTCGATGCTGCCGGAAAGCCGGGTCACGGTTTCCCTGGCGGAGGCGGATTCCGGCCTGGCGGAGAGCAGCGGCTTGATGAGCCCGATGACGGGCTTGATGGAGGCGGCCGAAAGCGCCATGGCGGTCAGGGAGGAGAAGGCGGTGGAAATATAGGCGTAGGCCGTGTTGAAGGCGTAGTAATCCGCGACGCTCACCCGGTTTCTTGTGGCTACGAAATACATCACGGCGGTGCCGATCAGCGAAATGGCGGTGACGAATACCTCGCTCAGGCGGATGATGGCCGGAGGGTTGAAGGTGAGCTCGGCGCCTTTGGTGTACAATTGGCTCCATTTGGAGAACGCGCGGTTCTCGGATCCGGACAGGCGGATCTTCTGGATGCCGGTGATGAGCGAATACACAAAGCCGCGTTCCTTGGCGGTGAAGACCATTTTTTCCGTATCGAGCCGCATCTGCACCATGGCGGAGATCAGGCTGACGGCCAGGGTGAGCAGCGTGACGATGAGGCTGGGCCACACCAGGCTCGGCGCGAAGGCGAAAATCTGCGTCAGGTACACCAGGGAAAACACGCCCGTGATCGCGGTGGAAAACAGGGAGTCCACAATGGTGGAACACAGGGAATCCATATAGTTGAGATACTGGTTCAGTTCGCCCGCCGAATAATCCCGGAAAAACGAAGCCGGCATCGACAGGATGCGCATCATGGCGGCGGCGCTCACGTTGATATTCAGCTTGAAGCGGATGCGGGAGAGCAGCATGGTGCGGATGATGGAAAGCAGGGTGGTGCCGACGGTCGCGAAAAACAGGAAGGACATGACCGCGTACAGCAGCCGCATGCTGCCCGTATCCACCACCGGGCCCATCAGGATCTGATTCAGCTTGGGCATCAGCATGCCGACGAGCGTGATGGCCAGCGCCGAAACGCCGAAGCTTGCCAGGTCCCGCACGGTGAGGCAGCTCATCATATACCGCAGCAGATCCTTGAGCTTCAGCTCGCGCATGGGCAGGGGACGGTAGAAGCAGAGCGCCTCGGCGCTGATTTTCGCTTCTTCCCCGGCGGACGCGACGCGGATCTTTTTGCCGGTGCGCGGATCCGAGTACTCATATCCGCCCAGATCGGAGGGCAGCAGCGCGATCACGGTGCCCTCTTCCTTCAGGGAGGCGATCATCGGGCCCATCGCGTCCCTGTGCCAGCCCCGGTTCAGGATCACCTCGCGGTAGAGCACGCCCGTGGAGGAAAGCAGGTAATCCAGGCGGTCCTGCAGCCCGCGGATGGATGCGGGGACTTCCCTTTCCCTGATGCCGAAATGCTTCAGCAGCCGGGAAACCGCGTCGCTCACGTCCTCCTGGTCCTGGAGGCCGCTGTGCAGCTTCCGGCCGGTGATGGCGCGGGCGATGCTTTCGAAAGAATCGCTCAGCAGTTCGCGCTCATGCTTTTTTCGGAATTCGATCTGTTCGTCAAACCAGCCCATACTCGCTCCTTTTTCTCACTCACTGGCCACCAGCGCCGTGTACGCGCCGCCTTTGGCATACAGTTCCTCATGCGTGCCGCGTTCCACGATCTGTCCCTTGTCCATCACGATGATTTCGTCGCAGCTGCGGATGGTGGACAGGCGGTGGGCGATGATGATGCAGGTGATGCCGCGGTCGTTGATGGACCGGATCACCTCATGCTCCGTCCGCGCGTCCAGCGCGGAGGTGGCTTCGTCCATGATGCAGATGGTGGGATCCTGGGACAGCGCGCGGGCGATTTCAAGCCTCTGCCGCTGGCCGCCGGACAGGTCGCGGCCGCCGTCCAGCAGCTTATGGGAAAAGCCGCCGTCGCGGGTGACGATATCGTCGTAAATGCCGGCGTCCCTGGCCGCGAGCGTCACCTCGAAATCCTCGATGGAATCATCCCACATTTTGATGTTCTGGGATACGGTGTCCTCGAACAGCGTGATGTCCTGGTCGATGACGCTGACGGAGCCGGTGAACACATTGCGGTCGATCTCTTCCAGCGGGATACCGTCGAAGGTGATCGAGCCGCTCCAGGGATGATAGAGCCCGGAAATCAGCTTGGCCAGGGTGGATTTTCCGCATCCGGTCCGTCCCACGAAGGCGATCTTCTGACCGGGCTTCACCGTCATGGAAAAGTCGCTGATCAGCGGCTTCCCCAGGCGGGAGTAGCCGAAGGTGACGTTTTTCAGTTCGATCGCGCCGGAGAGCTTCTGATATTCCTCTTTTTTTTCGCGCGGCGCGAAGGAGGAATCCTCCTTATAACTCATCACGTCGTCCACGCGCTCCATCTGCGTGATCATTTCCTGCATGGACTGCCCGGCGCTGATCAGGGACGTGGCCGGCGCCATGAAGGAGGAGAGGAAGCTCTGGAAGGCCATCACCATGCCGACGGTGAACTGTCCGTTCACGACCAGCGTCACGCCGATGCCGAGCACCGCCAGATTGGCCAGGGCCGTGATCACCGACGGCAGCGAGCCCAGGAAAAGGTTCAGCCGCGTGTACTGCACGGCCTGGGTGTTCACGCTGGCCTGGTAGCCGGCCCACCGGCCGAAAAAGCCGTTTTCCGCGCCGCTGGATTTGATGGTTTCGATCATGCTGATGCCGGACATCGTGGCCGAGGAGAGCTTCGCCGCATCGCGCTGCTGCACGCGCGTGATATTGACCCGGCGGGCCGTGATGAGCGAGGACACCGCGAGGTTCAGGATGATGGCGCCGACGCCGATCAGGGAAAGAAGCAGGTTATAGCGGATCATCACCAGGAGATAAAACACCATCATCAGCGCCTGGATGGCAAGGGGCGCGAAGGTCTGCACCAGGGCGGAGGCGATCGAGGCGTTCGTGGCCTGGCGGTCCGCGATGTCCCCGGACAGGCGCTGGCTGAAAAACTGCATCGGCAGGCGCAGCACCTTCCACAGATAGGACGCGCTGCCGTAGGAGGACATCTTGCCCTCGATGCGCCGGGAATAGACGGCGGAGATCCAGGATACGACCACGCTGACGGCGATCAGCACGGAAAACAGCAGGATAAAGGGTGTCAGCCACTCGGGGTTTTTGCCCGTCAGCAGGCGGTCCAGAAACGTGCGGGCGAAAGCCGGCCGGATGATACCGATCAGCGAGGCGATGGTGGTGGTCAGCACCACGAAAGCCGCGGCGGCGCCGGTGCCGTGCAGCCGCTCCCGGGCATAGGAAAACACGGATTTGGGTTTGCCGGAGGGCACGAAATCCTCTCCCGGCTCAAAGGTGATGCAGATGCCGGTGAATTCGCGGTCAAATTCTTCCCACTCCAGCAGCACGCGGCCGCGGGCGGGGTCGTTCACCACTGCCCGCTTCCCCTTGAAGCCGCAGAGCACCACAAAATGGTTGAAGCCCCAGTGGATGATGCACGGGAAGGGGCCTTCCTGCTGCAGATCTTCCGGTTCGACGCGCCAGGCGCTGGCTTTCATACCGTAACTGCGCGCCGCCAGCATGATGTTTTTGGCGTTCGCGCCGTTCATGGAAACACCGCAGTCCACCCGCGCCTGTTCCAGCGGGATCCATTTGCGGTAATAATGCATGATCATGGTCAGCGAGGCCGCGCCGCATTCGAGCGCCTCCATCTGCATGACCACGGGCACGCGTACGGAGCCCTTTGTGACGGGCTGCGGGATTTTTGCTTTCCGGAACACGCGTCCACCCCCCTTACTGCAGCAGCAGGGAGATGGGCTGCAGGTCCTCTGTCACCGCCTCGCCTTCGTAAACGCCTTCCGGCAGGTCGGTGATGACGGGGATCTCCACCACGGGATCTCCCATCCGCACAAGGCGCGTCGCCAGCACGCCGGCGGGGGTTTCTTCGGATACAAAGGCCACACCGAACTCTCCGTCCGTCTTCAGCAGATAATCCGCGGCTTCCCCGCCTTTTTCGGCACTCCGGCCCGTGATCGTGACGACGCCCCTGGCCAGCACCGCTTCCGCGGAGGAATAGCCGACGTAGCATACCTGCTTATCCGGCCCTACCGCCACCGGAAAGCGGACGGTGGTACGGATATGCCCGAATATGCCCCAGAGAATGCCGCCGGCGAGCAGCGCGATCACCGCTGCCATGACCAGCCACACCCCGGGGGAGGTGACGCGCAGATAGTCGTTGAGCGATTCCGGCGATTCCACGGCCTCCAGGCTTTTTTCACGGAACAGTTTGGTTTTCGGTTCCTCGGACATGGTGTGCTCCTCTCGTGCCCCGATCGGGGCGATGCAATACATATTCAGCATATTATAGCATAATTGCGCCGAGCACGCCACCCCGGCCGGAATCCGTTCCCGCAGCGGTCATATGAAAAGTACAAAAAAAGAACAATGCACTTTCGGAGCGGGGACGGGATGATCACGGGACTTTGACAGGGGAAACGGCCGGAAGCCGGGGAGGGATTTTTTTCCATGTTCATTTTTCTCCGGAAGGAGTATAATAGCTCCAGTTCCCGCACGAAACCACAGGAGGAGGATGAAACATGGGCAAAAAATCATTCCTGGCCCTGCCGCAGCCGATCGTATGCGGCATTGCGGCGAAGAACACGGTGACCCGCGATATCGCGGCGATCCGGAACGCGGAATGCGACGGTGCCGCGGCGTTCGCGGTGCATATGGAAAAAACGGAGGGCTTCGAACATATTTCCGACGAGGATATGCGGCGGCTGACGGCGGCGACGGAAAAGCCGGTCATGCTGCTGTATTACCGCATGCCCAAGGACAAGCCGGCGCTGACGGACGAGGAACGCGTGGAGGTGCTCATGCGCGCGGTGCGCTGCGGCGCAGCGGCGGTCGATCTGACGGCGGATACCTTCTGCCCCTCGCCGACGGAGTATACGACCGACGCGAAAGCGCTCGACCTGCAGAAAAAGGCCGTCGACGAGATCCATTCCCTCGGCGGCGAGGTGATCATTTCCTCGCACACGGGCTCCGTGCTGAGCTGCGATGAGGTGCTGGAGCGGATGAAGAATGTGGAAAGCCGCGGCGCGGATATCGCGAAAATCGTCAATCTGGCGGAAACGGAGGAGGATTTCCTGGAGTGCCTGAAAACCACCATGGCGCTGCGCCGGGAGATGAAAATCCCGTTCATCCACCTGGTCGGCGGCAAATTCGCGACGCTGCAGCGCTACGTTTCCCCGATGCTGGGCAATATGCTCACCTTCTG